>JABJCS010000290.1 GCA_018665505.1 Alphaproteobacteria bacterium | reverse complement strand
TCCAATTCAACCGCCGCCTTGAGCGCCGGCCCCAATTCCGCCGGATCGCGCACCGTCCAGGTTTTAATGCCATAAGCTTCCGCCACAGCCGCATGATCCGTGCGCGTAAAATCGACAGAGAAGTAGCGCCCTTCGTAGCCGCTGCGCTGTCCGGCCTTGATCCAACCGAACACACTGTTCGAGATCACTACTATCGTCACGGGAATATCGAGGCGTTTGATAGTTTCCAATTCGCCGACCGACATACCGAAACTACCGTCCCCCGTTATCGCCACGCATTTCGAACCGGACCGGCCATAATACGCCCCGACAACAGCCGGAAGTGCGAAGCCAAGCGCCCCATGGGCACGATTGCTGATAAAAGTGCGACCGGTATCGCGAATCTCGTAATAGGCCGAGAAATAGGGACATGGCGTGCCAGGGTCGGCGACGATGACCGCATCTTCCGGCAAAACCTTTTGCAATTCATTGACGATCCGCTCCGGGCGGATCGGCGCTTCGTTGGATTTCGCCAACTCGCGGAAAGCTGCGTATTTTTCTTTCCGAGCCGCGCCGACCAATTGCTGCGCGCCGCCCGCTTCCTTTTTCGCGACAGCGACGCTCAACGCCCCCAGGCAAAGTTTCGCGTCGCCGACAATTGCCGCATCCGGACGATAGTTCGCACCCATGACACCAGGATCGACATCGATGTGGATGATCGTCGCAGCACCCGGAGCCGGGTGGCGCCAACGCTCCGTTGTGACTGACCCAGCTCGGCAGCCGACGAACACAATCAGATCGGCCGCATCAACGACGTGCCGTGTCGGTTCCGTTCCGCCATTGGAGCCGACCACACCGAGGGAGAGCAGATGATCGTCGGCGATACTGCCTTGGCCGCTGATCGTCGTCGCAATCGGCGCGTCGATCTTTTTCGCCAAGGTTTCCAGTTCATGTTCAGCACCCGATATAACGACGCCGCCACCGCAGATGAACAAGGGCTGCTTCGCCTTCAAAATCAGCTCTGCAGCTGCCTCAATTGCATCGGGGGCAGGCCCCGTCCGCCGCGCGGGATAGCGTCCGTATTCGGGTTCGGCCCAGATATCCGCTTCGTCCACGAATTGGCGCTGCACATCGAACGGCAGGCCGATATGCGCGGCGCCGGGACGGCCCGTCGTCATTTCCTTAAACGCCCTTCGCAGGGTGCGCGGCAAATCGACCGCGTTGTCGATGACTTGCGTGAATTTCGTCAATGGCCTGAACATGGCTTCTTGATCAAATTCGGTGAGCGTATAACGCCCCCGCCCCGAGACCGAAATATCGGACGTAATAGCCAGGATCGGTATGGAAGACTCGTTGGCCACGATCACGCCGGGCGCGATATAGGTCGCTCCACCGCCGGACGGACCTTCACAGACGCCGACACGGCCGGTAACCCGCGCATAGGCGTCCGCCATATATGCCGCGTGTCGTTCGTCGCGCGTCAACACATGGGTCAAATCGCCCGCCGTGCGATAGAGCGCATCATAGAACGGCAGGCTGGTATCGCCGCATAATCCAAAGATAACGTTGACGCCATGCAGTTTGAGCATTCGGACCAGTGCTTCGCCACCGGTAATCTGATTTGTCGCCACGTTTCTCTCCCTCACCAATTCAGCCTTCGGTGATGCCATCGATGACGAGAAATCGCAATCCCGGCGATTTCCGCCGATACTCGAACACGCTATATAAGCTATTGGAACGCTTCATAACCCGCCCACAGGACCGATATGTCAAAACCAAGCCTCGCAGATGCGCTTTTCAGCCCCCGTTCGGTCGCCCTCGTCGGCGCGGGAGACACTCCTGGGAAGAACAATTCGAAGATATACGAATACCTCAACAAGCACGGATATACAGGCAACATCTTTCCGGTGAACCCGACCCGCGATGAGCTCTACGGCGTGCGGTGCTATCACCGGGTGGGCGACATCACGGAGCCTGTGGATCAAGTGCTGATCATGACACCGCCGAAAACCGTGCCGGACATCATCCGTGATTGCGCGAAGATCGGCGCGTCGGTCGCGACGGTCTTCACGGCCAATTTCGCCGAAGTTGGCGCGGACGGTCGCGCCTTGCAGGAAGAGATCGTCAAGATCGCGCACGACGGCGGGGTGCGGCTGATCGGCCCGAACTGCATCGGCATCATCGGTGTGAAACCATCACTGGCGCTGACCGCAAATAGCATCATGGAATTACCGGAGTTGCCGCAGGGTGGGCTTTCCGTCATCTCGCAATCCGGGAGTTTGCTCGGCACGTTCATCTCGCGCGGTGGGGACCGCGGAATCGGCTTCGCGAAACTGATTTCCATCGGCAATGAGTGCGATCTCACGGTCGCCGAAGTCGCCGACACCTTGGTCGACGATCCGGAAACCGAGGCGATTTTGTTGTTCCTGGAGACCATCCGCGATGCGGACCGTCTGGCCGCCGTGGCAAAGCGCGCACATGATGCGGGGAAACCGATCATCGTCTACAAACTCGGCCAATCAGAGGCCGCGAACGCCGTCGCCGCCTCGCATACAGGATCGATCACCGGCAGCAATGAAGCGGTCGATGCGTTCTTCCGCAAACACGGCATCGTCCGGGTCCGCCACTTCGAGACGCTCTACGAAATGGCGCCGCTACTTCAGGACCGGAAGCCACGTAATTTGACCGCGTCCGTCGTCACCACCACTGGCGGCGGCGGTGCCATGGTCGTCGATAATCTGAGCCTGCTTGGCGTCGACTGCCGCCCGCTCTCGGATGAAGCAATGCAGCGGTTGGCGAGCGAACACGGTATCAATCCACAAAACGGTCCGCTAATCGACGTCACGTTCGGCAATGCGAACTCTGGCGCCATCGGTGCTATTTTGGACGAAGCGCTCGCCGCCGAAGACACGGATTTGATTGTCTTCGCCGTCGGCTCTTCGGCTCGCTCAAATCCCACCTTAACCGTCACCCCGCTGATCGAGCGGAAAGGCCGGGGCAAACCTCTATGCGCTTTCCTAGTTCCGGAGGGAGATGAAGCCTATGCGCTGCTCGCGAAAGCCGGTATCGCCGGTTTCGGTACGCCGGAGGCCTGCGCGGACGGTATCCATGCGACGCTTTCGTGGCGCCCACCACACGAGGATGCCGATATCACGCCCCCGTCGCGTTCGGTGGCAGAGGCCTTAAAGGTCGGCCGGGGGCTAACATTCGACGAGCGCGAATCCCGAGCCGTCTTCGAAGCATTGGGTATTCCGCAAGCACCGATGCGTTTCGTGCCGACCTCGGAGGAAGCCCCCGAAGGCGCAGCCGAAATTGGATATCCCGTTGCGGTGAAAATTGTCTCGGCGGATTTGCCGCACAAGACCGAGGCCGGCGGTGTCATCCTCGGTGTCGAAGACAGCGTCGGGGTGAACGCCGCCACGGAATCGATCCGTCGACGCATCGCAGTCGATAATCCGGATGCGAAGGTTGAGGGCTACTTACTGCAGCGCATGGAATCGGGACTGGCCGAAGTTTTGTTGGGGTACCGGGTCGACTCCCTGGTGGGCCCAACCGTGGTTCTGGGAATGGGGGGCGTCCTCGCCGAAATTTATAAAGACGCGTCCCTCCGTTTGGCCCCCATCGGCCTCACCGAAGCCCATGAGATGATCGAGGAAGTATCCGGCCTCGCGATGATACGCGGCTACCGCAGCATGCCGAGAGGCGATCTCGACGGCCTCGCGGATGCGATCGTCGCGATGTCCAAACTGGCGTTGGTCGAGGGTCCGACTGTCGTCGAGGCGGAGGTCAACCCGGTCATCGTCAAACATGATTCGATTGTCGGTGTAGACGGTCTTGTGATCATCGACGCGTGACCCGATCGATCCGGGGCGAATTGTCGCCCCCCATGGAGTATCATTGCGCGCATATCGTTTTAAGTCTTAAATCCCCCTCATGGAATACCAAAGAGGACAAGGCTTCCCTTCACTCCCGATGCTTCGGGGCTTGCGGCAGAAATGCCCCTGCTGCGGGGAAGCGCCGATTTATCGCGCTTATTTAAAACCGGTGGATGCCTGCGGTTCCTGCGGCACGCTCCTGGCCGAAATGCGGACCGACGATATCGCACCCTATTTCACGATATTGATCGTGGGGCATATCATCGCCCCGCTCTTGCTGTTTTTGGAAAGCAATTATGCCCCCCCCGTATGGGTGCATTTATCGATCTGGCCTCCCCTTATCCTGGCCCTGACCTTATTAGGGTTGCCGCGCGTCAAAGGAGCCGCCCTCGCCGTCATGTGGCATTTGGGGATGAAGGGTAACGAGACCCAGTAACAATCCGGTATCTTGTTCCGACTAGGTGCCGCTTTGCGCTTTCCAGGCCCGGGCCATCGCTTCCGCCGTTACAACTTGATCCGTGGTCATGGTCACCGCGATGGATTGCCGTTTGTTCGACGCCGCTGCGCGGAGATCCTGCGACGGCTGATCGTTCATTAATACGGTATACCAACGATAGGCTTGCACGAGATCGCGCCGAACACCCTCGCCTTTCTCATACATCCGCGCCAATTCCAGCATGCAAACGAAGCCAGCACGCTCTCGCGCCAACTGCGCACCCAAGAAGAAGGCGTCGTGCGCATCCGCTAGATTACCGCGTTTCTTTTGCAAGCCGCCGTAGAAATAGCAGGCCATGTCATCCCCGCTGGAGACGCATAGCTGAAATAGATTGCTTGGATTCGCTTTGATATAACGGGAGTATTTATTCTGCGCGGAAACAGGCACCGCGACGCTAATCGCAACGCACATCCATAGAAGAACCAGAAGCTTTTGTACCTTAAAGGTCATATCAAATCAGGACGGCATCACAACCGCCATTGCCTTCAATACCTCTTCGCCCTTCCCGGTCAGGATCGACGATGTAAATGTACGCCAGCCAAAACCATACAACCACTAACGATTTCGCGATTCACGCGAGAGTACGGTCGACACGGCTAGTTTATATTAGGGGCTGTCCCAGATAACTAGCCCATATTTGTTCTAACCCATTGCCTTAGCTGCGATAATTGGGCTGATGGGTCACTGTTGTTAAAACGCCACTCGCACTCCTTTAAGAATAGGCCGAAATGGGCCTTTGGAACACC
>JABJCS010000289.1 GCA_018665505.1 Alphaproteobacteria bacterium | reverse complement strand
GGAGTCGTCAATGCGCTGAAGGAGGCATTGGAGACATACAATGTGCCATCGGGTGACGTAACGCTGCTCTCCCACGCCACGACCGTCGTCACAAACGCCATCCTGGAAGAGAAAGGTGCGCGCACCGCGCTGATCGCGACACGGGGCTTCCGCGATATTCTGGAGCTGCGGCGATCCTCGCGCTCCGACCTTTACGATTTGTTCCAAGATCCACCCGCCGTCCTCGTCCCACGCCATCGGCGATTAGAGGTCACGGAACGGATCGACGCCCAGGGCGATATCGTGATCCCGTTGGCGGTGGAAGAGATCAATGATCTCGTGGATACGATCAAGACGCTCGATGTAGACGCGATTGCAGTATCGCTGCTGTTTTCCTTTCTGAATGACAGTCATGAGAAAATACTCGGTGAACGCTTACGTGCCGCTCTGCCGGACACGACGGTATTTCTCTCCTCGGAAGTCCTGCCGGAAATTCGTGAATTCGAGCGCACCAGTACCACAGCCGTTTGCGCCTATGTGGGTCCGATCCTCGAATCTTATCTAAAACGATTGGAAGAAGCTGTCAGCGGCCTAAACCTGCCCCCTCTGCACGTGATGGGCTCGGCAGGCGGCGTGGTCGATGTGCCGGAAGCGTTGCGCATGCCAGCCGCCGTGGTCGAATCAGGCCCAGCCGCGGGCGTCATTGCCGCCGCCTTGGTCGGCAAGCAAATCGGCCAAGGAAATCTGTTGTCGTTCGATATGGGCGGCACTACTGCCAAGGCGAGCTTGATCCGGGACGGGCAAATCGAAACCACGTCTGAATACGAGGTCGGCGGCGGTGAAGGCAGTCAGAACCGTTGGCTGCACGGCACGGGCCATCCTATTCGGGTCCCGGTTATCGACCTTGCGGAAGTCAGCGCCGGCGGCGGTAGCATTGCCTGGATCGATCCGGCGGGAGCGCTCCGTGTCGGCCCGCGCAGCGCCGGAGCGGAACCGGGCCCGGTTTGCTACGGACGTGGTGGGACGGAGCCCACAGTGACCGACGCCAACCTCATCCTCGGATATCTCGATGCGGGATCGCTCCTCGGTGGGCGGATGTCCATCGACTATGACGGGGCGCTGCGGGCCTTTGAAGAAAAGATCGCGGGCCCGCTCGGGCAAACCGCGCAAGAAGCCGCAGCGGGCGTTATTGCCATCGTGAACAACAACATGGCCGACGCGCTCCGAATCGTCTCGGTCGAGCGCGGCCATGATCCGCGCGAGTTCAGCTTGATCGCGTTCGGCGGTGCAGGCCCGCTTCACGCGATCTCCTTAGCGGAAGAACTCGATGTGCCGGACGTGGTCATCCCACCGATCCCGGGCGGCTTCTCCGCACTCGGCCTCGTCGGCACCGATATTCGCCGGGATTACGCGAAGACTTACTTCGCGCCATTGGCGGATGCCACGCCGGAAAGTCTGAGTTCCCTTTGGGACGAAATGGTCGACAACGCGAAGGAAATGCTCTCCGGCACCGGTGTTCCGGAAGAACAATGGTCGTTCCAACGTTCCGCCGACCTTCGCTATGTACGCCAAGCCTATGAATTGAACGTCCAGCTGGACGGCGACGCCGTGACCGCGGAGAGCCTGTCCGCGCTGGGCGCCGGTTATCATGAACGCCACGAACAGACCTACGGCCATAAGAACGAGGACGAGGCCGTGCAGATCGTCACCTTGCGGCTGACGGCGACGGGCCATTTGCCCAATCTGCCGATCAAACAGAAGACAGCGGACGGCAGGGATTCATTCAAAGCGAACCGCATGGCGTGGTTTCCAAAGACCGGTGCCGTCGAAACGCCGGTCCTCAACCGTGATCGCTTCGCCGCCGGATCCACCATCAAGGGCCCGGCCATCGTCGAATCTCTCGACAGCACTCTGGTCATCCCGCCGGGATGGCGCGGCCGGATCGACGCCAAGGGTTTCATCCGCATTACACGCGGGGAGGAGACGCTATGAGACCGTCCGCGCTCGTCCTTCGACAGGCTCAGGATGAACCCATGAAAGGCAACCCCGATGCCTGAAACACGCACAGACCCCGCAACTTTCGAAGTCGTAAAAAATAGCCTGCAAAAAGCGGCGGAGGAAATGAAAATTGTCCTCGCCAAAACCGCTTACTCTCCCGTCCTCAAGGTCGCGGGCGACTATTCCTGCGGCATCTTCGATGCCAAGGGTGACATGGTCGCACAAGGACCGGACCTGCCGATCCATCTTGGCTCCATGCCGGACGCGGTCCGTGCTGTCATTCAAGCCTTCGGCGACGATATCCATGACGGCGATGTTTTTATTCACAACGATCCTTATTTCGGCGGCTCGCACCTACCAGATGTGAATGTGGTGGGCCCAGCCTTTCACGGCGACCGATTGCTTGGTTTCGGGTGTGTGCGCGCCCACTGGCCAGACATCGGTAGCGCCACGCCGGGCAGCTACGGCGCCGTCACAGAAATCTATGGCGAAGGATTGCGCCTACCTCCGGTGCGGATCTATGCACAGGGCAAATTGGACCGGAATGTGGAAGCCATCATCCGCGCCAATGTCCGTACTCCGGATGAGCGTTGGGGCGACCTTAGCGCGCAAATCGCGTCCAATCGCCGGGCGAGCCAACGGCTCTTTGATCTGGCCGAGAAGTACGGCCCCGAACGTCTCACCGATATCATGGAAGCAGTGCTGGATTATTCCGAACGCATGATGCGCACACTCCTCGAGAAATTACCGGACGGTGAAGGGAGTTTCGAGGACTTTTGCGATGGCGACGGCATTATCGAGCAGGGCGAAGACGAAGACGCAACTTTCACCATTCGCATGAAGATAG
>JABJCS010000288.1 GCA_018665505.1 Alphaproteobacteria bacterium | reverse complement strand
CTTCGGCACAGCATAGATCGGCCCAATGCCCATCTCGTCCGGCTCGAGTCCAGCAACGGCGAAGCCACGAAAATACCCAAGCGGGTTCAAGCCGCGCTTCTCCGCTTCCTTCGCTTCCATGAGAACGGCGGCTGACGCACCATCAGAGAGCTGGCTGGCGTTGCCCGCCGTGATGAAATGCTCATCGCCGCGCACCGCGCCCAAACTCGCCAAACCTTCCAGATTGGTCGTCGGACGGTTGCATTCGTCCTGCTCCAGCATGACCTCTTCCTCGGTGGTCTCACCGGTTTCCTTGTTGGTGACGAGTTTGACCGTCTTCATCGGGACGATTTCATCGTCGAACTTGCCGGCTTGTTGTGCCGCAGCAGTCCGCAGCTGGCTTTGCAGCGCATACTCATCCTGCGCTTCGCGGCTGACACCGTAGCGGCTGGCAACGGTCTCCGCCGTATCGATCATGGCGTCATAGATGGCCGGTTTGTTCTCCACCAACCAGGGATTGGCGGCACGATAGCTGTTCTTGTGATCGTTCTGGACCAGGCTGATCGAATCGAGACCGCCCGCGACCATTATCGGCGCGCCGTCGACGATGATGTGCTGTGCCGCCATCGCGATGGTCTGCATGCCCGAAGAGCAGAACCGGTTGACCGTCGTACCGGACGTCGTCACCGGCAACCCGGCCCGAAGCGCGATCTGCCGGGCGATGTTATTGCCTGTGGCCCCTTCCGGCATGGCCGTGCCCATGATGACGTCATCGACCTCCGCCGGATCGATCCCGGCACGCTCGACGGCGTGTTTGACGACATGACCGCCCATATCGGCCCCGTCGGTGTTATTGAAAGCGCCCCGATAGGCCTTGCCGATGGGGGTGCGGGCGGTGGAAACGATAACGGCTTCGCGCATGGCGGATCTCCCTGAATTGATTTGCCGAGAAATGTAGCGTTTCCACGACGGGACGCCAGGGGGAAAGCACCAGCGTCAGGCGGTCGTGGGAAATAGGCAGTCAATATCGCCAAATCTCTGGATTCGCGCCGTCGCGGGAATGACAATGAAGGACGGGAAACTCGACAACACAAAAGGGAGAGGCTTGATGCCATCCAGCGACAGCCTTCTGGCGAGAGGAAATCGACGGGATTATGCGCTGCGCGATTGGCTGGATCGCTTGGATTTGACCGAACGACTGACGGTCTTGAAACCTGGTGTTGATCTTCATTTCGAATTGGCCGGAATCGCCAACCGCCTCGATGGCAAACAAGCGAGCTATTTCCCCAAGCCGGGCGGCAATGATGTCGGCGTCGTCTCCGGCTTGATCTCCAACCGCGCCTGGATGGCGGAGGCGCTCGGTGTGGCGGAGGACATGCTGGTTCCCGCCTTTCAAGACGCCATTGCCAATCCCCTACCGACAATCACGGTCGAGAACGCACCCTGCCAGGAAGTCGTCCATGACGATCCTGATTTACAGAAACTGCTTCCGATTCCAACCCATAACGAACATGACAGCGGCGCCTATATCACAGCCGGACTCGCGATTACCAAAAACCCGAAGACCGGTGTCCAGAACGTCGCAATTCATCGGCTGCAGGTTTCCGGCCCGAAGGAACTTGGCGTTCTATTGTTGCCCCGCCACACATTGGCTTTCTTCGAAAGCGTTGAGAAAGACGGCGGCGATCTGGATATCGCCATTGTAGTTGGTGCCAGGCCGGCCACGCTGCTGGCCTCGCAAGCAGTTATGCCGATTGATTTCGACGAGCTGGAAATCGCGGGCGCTCTCGGCGGTGCATCCTTGGAAGTCACCCGGTGCCTTGAGAGCGATATTGTAGTCCCCGCCGATGCGGAAATCGTGATCGAGGGCAAAATCGTCGCCCATAGGCGTGCGATGGAAGGGCCCTTCGGCGAATTCCCGCAATATTACGGCGAGCAAGCGGAGCGCCACGTCATCCAGGTCACGAAGGTCACCCATCGCAAGGACCCGATTTTCCACACCATCGTCGGCGGGGGACTGGAGCACTTGTTACTCGGCGCCATTCCACGCGAGACGACGATCCTGACGACCTTACAGCGGAATTTTCTTTGCGTTCGCAATGCCTATCTGACCATGGGCGGTGTGTGCCGTTATCATCTCGTCATTCAGGTCGAGAACCCGAAACCGGGCGAGGCCAAGAATATCCTGATGGCCGCGTTCGGCGCCCATTACGACATCAAACAGGCTATCGTCGTGGACGCCGACGTCGATATTCACGACAGTGATAAAGTGGAATGGGCGGTCGCGACCCGATTCCAGGCGGATACCGATCTGATCACGGCCCACAACGCCCAAGGCTCGAAGCTCGACCCTTCAAGCCGAGACGGTATCAGTTCGAAATTGGGATACGACGCCACGGTCCCAGCCGCCGCCCCCGAATTCAAATTCACGACGATTAGGGTGCCAGGCGAGGAAGATATCGATTTAGAGACAAAGATCGACGACGCCGGTTTGAAGGACGTGCGAGGCAGGTAACACCGTAATCTCCCCCACCCTAACCCTCTCCCGCTTGTACGGGAGAGTTCGGGTGTGCGCCACCTGACGCTATATATACATATCCCGCAGGTTATAATTTTTCACCACGGACCGGCGCGTTTCCTCATTCCAACGGTTTTCATCCAGCTCGCCCGCTAACGGTGCATAATGATACGGTGCCTCGTCCGGGAAGCGTTGTCGACGCGCATCGATACCGATCTGGACCATGCGGCTACGTTCGTGGATGTGTTCGTCGTCGAAAGTTACGACCCGGTCATCCAAATGCTGCACCGTCATATCCTGGACCCGGTGGCGAGGGAAAAAACCGGCATTCAGCGTTACGCGACGCTCGTCCGAGGTGTTGGCGAAAGAGCCATGCAACACTTGCCGGTTCAAGATAAACGTATCGCCGGAATTACAGAGCAGCGGAATAGCGCCATCGATCCGGTCCGAGCCCGCTTCCTTCACCATCTTCCGGATATCTACCCTTCCCATCTTATGACTGCCCGGCAGAATCCAAACGCAATTTGCCGCCGTGCTTGGGTAGAGTTGGGTCATGAAGTTGAAGCCATGCGCGCCATGGTCCCAATCGTTCGAATCCCAATGAGTAGTCCCATCCTGATGCCAAGCGACCGAGGGTCCGAGACCGGGTTCCTTAATGAAAGTCACTTCGTTATACGGCACGAAATCAGGACCGAGCACTGCTTCCGCCACCACAAGCAATCCCGGATGACCATAGAGCGTCAAGGTCGTGTCCATTAGCTGCAAGTTGCCGTGCAAGTTCTGCACCGTCCACG
>JABJCS010000287.1 GCA_018665505.1 Alphaproteobacteria bacterium | reverse complement strand
GAGATTTCGAAATCGGCGATCTTGCGCAAACCCGCGACTAGGGCACTCGCGTTCTCAAAACCATTCGGATGTGGCGTGTAGGAACTCTCACCTTTCGGCGGATCGCCGCGCAGGGCGACGATGTGCCGAATCCCAGCCGCCCACCAACTTTTTGCGAGAGTTTCGATTTCCACCTGGGTCGCGCCTACACAGGTCAAATGCGCGGCCGGATTAACCGGCATGGAAGTATGAATCCGTTCCACCAATTGCTCGGTGCGGCTCCGGGTGGAGCCGCCGGCGCCATAGGTCACGGAGAAGAATGCGGGCCCGAGTGGTGCCAGTTTCTCCATGACATTCCATAGTTGGGTTTCGGCGTCCTTGCTATGAGGCGGGAAAAATTCAAAACTTACGGTCGGGCTTACAGCCATGATTCGGAGCCTTTCTCGGTCGTGTCTAATCGTTCGGCACGCATTTCGGGAAGCGTTGCGGACCAGAGACATACGGTTAACGGGTCGCCGGCGAGATGAACCGTTTCCACCGGCCCCAAACCAGCTCCGCGAAACCAAGTCTTCATCTCTGAGTCGGTGAATCCCAGCCAACGATGGGCGTGTTCGAGCATTAGAATGGATTCGTCATGCGGCGCGAAATCAATCACCACAATACTGCCGCCCGGTCGGAGCAATCGAGCGGCTTCTGCAAGGACCAACGCCGGGTCTTCGGCGTAGTGGAGTACCAAATGGAAGGTGGCGACATCGAAACTTTCCGGCTGCAATTCCAGCTGTCGCATATCGCCATACCGCAAATGGCAATTCGTCAGGTCGGCGCGAGCCAAATTCGACCGTGCCACCGTCAACATCTCGTGTGAGAGATCGATGCCGATCGCGCGTTCGGTCATCGGCGCGACGATCTCTAGTATTCTGCCGGTTCCGGTGCCGATATCGACATGGCTCCATCCCGGCCGCGCCGGTAGCATATCTCGTAATGCGCGTTCGACTGATTCGTCGTCCACATGCATACGCCGAATTTCGTCCCAATTCTGAGCATTTCTCTTGAAGAATTCCTCGGCTCGCGACGCCCGGTCACGGCGAACCGTGTCTAATCGTGATCGATCTCGGGCTCTGACTGAGTCGTCATTCGGCGTGAGGTCCAGCAAAGTCTTGGCGAGTGCCGCGTTGGCACCCGTTTCGGCCACTCGATAGAAGGCCCACGCGCCTTCGCGAAAGCGCTCCAGGAGGCCAGCTTCCACCATTAACTTTAAATGCCGCGATACCCGGGGCTGGCTTTGACCCAAAATTTGCGTCAATTCGCTGACCGAAAGTTCCGTTTCGCTGCAAAGCGCGAGCACTCGAAGCCGGGTGTCTTCCGCGGCGGCTCGCAGCCCCTGAAGTAATCTTTCCATGGGATATCCCAGTAAATTTAACAAAATAATAATATAAAGAGATGTTTATGTAAACATGTTGGATGATTGTCTGGGATGGTAACGAGTTTGTGTGAGATATTTTTGCAACAACATTGGCCCGTGAGCTTCTCTAAGAGAGATCGGTTATGGTCATATGAAATTGCATATGTTAGGTGATTATCTACATAATGGGCGAAGCATCTAAGGCATTGCTCCATAAAGTTTTGTGGGATGCAGGCTTCTTATAAAAGTGGCTTATCCCGACTGGTTGCTCGACTAAGTTGATGTGGGGCGGTAAGTGGTGTTTCGGCGGGGAGTCGCGGGTTTGCAGACCTTGTTTTTACCGTATGAATTTCGGTGTCGAGTTGTCAGGACGGTGGCGGCGATAGGCATTGGGGCGCTTGCGCTGACAGGCTGCGCCACGGCTGATGGGGATACGGCGAACGATCCCTTCGAAAGCGTGAACCGGTCGATATTCGACTTTAACAACAAGCTCGACAACGCGGTGTTCAAACCGGTTTCGCAGGCTTATGTCGACAATATTCCGGAACCCGTGCGGCAGGTCGTCACCGATACGCTTCGGTATTTGAAGACGCCGGTCATCTTCGCAAACGATGTTTTGCAAGGGGATGTCGATCGCGCAGGCAATACATTGTCCAGGTTCGTGACGAATACCACCATCGGGTTTGCCGGCATGGTCGATACCGCATCCGCCACTGGTGCTCCCTACCATGAAGAAGATTTCGGTCAGACATTGGCGGTTTGGGGTTTTGGCGAAGGGCCATACCTTATGATCCCGGTTCTTGGTCCGATGACTCTGCGTGATGGGTTTGGGAAGATCGGCGATTCGTTCATTGATCCGCTCGGCGAAATTGACGAAGCCGCGTTTGACTGGTCGCACAAGATAGTCGGCGGCGTTGATACACGAGCCGATCTGCTCGACACGCTCGATGACCTGGAACGTACCTCTCTTGATTACTACGCCGCCATTAGGAGCCTCTACAGGCAAAAGCGGAACGATGATATCAGCAACGGTGAAGGCGATTTGCTAGTTCCGGTTCCGAATATCAGCTTCGATGATGAAGACGAGAAAAAAGAACCGGCGAGCAGTAAATCATCCAAAGGGGCTCAGATGAGTTCAAGACTGGCACGTTAGTCGATGTTGACCTCGACGGCAGTTCAGATGCTACGTGGCACGATCTTCGCGTTTGGCGTAATATTACTCGTTTCTTCGGCTCAAGCCACACCAGCTTATCCCGATTCGGGCGCTTTTGTTGCCGCCTTGGGGAATAGTGCTATTGAGCTTTTGGGCGCGCGGCAAGCGACGGACGAGGAGCAG
>JABJCS010000286.1 GCA_018665505.1 Alphaproteobacteria bacterium | reverse complement strand
GCCGAGCCCTTTGCCGCCACGATTCGGCTTAAGAATGAGAGGCACGCCCATTTTTGTCGCTGTTTCCATAATCGCGGTTCGGCCGACGGCAACGCGGGTTGCGGGGAACTCGATACCGATTTGGCTCATCGCCGCGTATTGGCGCACTTTGTTGATTTCGAGGTCCAATGCCCGTCCGCCGTTTACGATTGGGCGGTCATAGGCCTCCAACCAGGCGAGAACGCTGGCGGTTAGCTCCGGTGCATAGTCGTGTCCCCTAGTGTGGGAAGAGGCGCTCATGCGGTTATAAAATATCCCTTCGGGCGGGGCGGCGTTTAGATCAAACCCGCCTTCCGCCAGATGCCATTCCGTGTAGGGAAGGTCGATGGCTTCGAACGCGGCGCGAAGCGGCGGAAGCCATTCGTTATTTTCATGTAGGACGTGAATTCTCATCTGTCCGATTCCTGTATAAACACAATAAAATGCGTTAAATAATGTATCACTGTAATTTGGTGTGTTTTAAATAATATGTAAAGTGAATTGTGTTAATTTGAGAATTACAAAATCTAATGTGTAGAAAGACAAATGAGAAAACTCCGGGTTTCGTATTCAACGGAGCGCGTGTACTGTTAACGTAAATTTTGTACCGAAATTGAGGGACATCGCCATGAGTCAGCCTGGAAATTCGCCCGCGAGCCGGGATATCGCCTATGTGATGCACGGATATACCGATCACGAGGCTCATAAACTCCAAGGGCCGCATATCCTACAGAGCGGTAAAGGTATCTACGTCTACGATGATACCGGTAAAGAATTCATCGAAGGCATGGCCGGTCTATGGTGTACGTCGCTGGGTTATGGCGAGGAGCGTCTGATCAACGCCGCGACCGAACAATTAAAGAAACTTGCATACTCCCACCTGTTTGCGGGTAAGAGCCACGATCCGGTCATCGATTTGGCGGAACGCCTCATTGAGATGGCGCCTGTTCCAATGTCCAAAGTGTTCTTCAACAATTCTGGCTCTGAAGGTAACGACACGGTCGTCAAATTGGTCTGGTATTACAACAACGCCGTCGGACGCCCTGAGAAGAAAAAGATCATCAGCCGAATTAAGGGTTATCACGGTGTCACAATTGCATCGGCGAGTCTGACCGGTCTGCCGAATAACCACCGGGATTTCGATCTGCCGATCGCGAATATCATGCATACGTCTTGCCCGCACTACTACCGCTTTGGCCAAGACGGGGAGAGCGAAGAGGAATTCGCGACTCGCTGTGCCGCCGAGCTTGAGGCGATGATCATGGAGGAGGGACCGGAGACGGTTGCCGCCTTTATCGCCGAGCCCGTAATGGGCGCTGGCGGCGTGATTTTGCCGCCGAAGACTTATTTTGAGAAGATACAAGCGGTGTTGAAGAAGCACGATGTGCTGTTCATCGCCGATGAAGTCATTTGCGGCTTTGGCCGGACCGGAAGCATGTGGGGCTGTCAGACTTATGATTTGAAGCCGGACATGATCACGTGCGCCAAGGCGCTATCTTCTGCATATCTGCCGATTTCCGCGGTCCTGATCAACGAGAAGGTCTCCGACGCCATCGTCAAGAACAGCGGTAAGATCGGCACGCTAGGTCACGGTTATACCTATATGGGACATCCTGTCGCCGCGGCCGTCGCGCTTGAAACCCTCAATATCTATGAGGAACGGGACATCATGGGGCATATCGACGCCATCGCACCAGTCATGCAGAAACGCCTGCAAAGCTATGCCGACCATCCGTTGGTGGGTGAGGTGCGCGGTGTCGGCCTTGTTGGCGCAGTCGAATTGGTCAAAGACAAGGCGACGAAGGAAATGTTCGATCCTGCGGGTAAAGTCGGGGCCTATCTCGTCGATCGCGCCAAGGATCATGGATTGATTTTGCGAAATATTGCTGACGCGATTGCGTTCTCGCCGCCGTTGATCATCTCGGCGAAGGAGATGGAATCTGTCTTCGATCGGTTCGATAAAGCTTTGGAAGAGACAGTGACGTTCGCGGCGGGACTATAAGTCGCATTGCGTTCTGAGCCCTTGCGGTATTGATCTGTCGCAAGGAAACCGTAATGCCTCTATTTTAGGTTACGTACGCCATGGATTATGAAAAATTCTTCGAGGATAAGCTTGCAGATCTGCATGACGAGGGTCGCTACCGTGTCTTTGCCGATTTAGAACGCCAACGTGGCGGTACGCAGGCTGTCCATCGCGAAGGCGGGCAGAAAAACGGGGTCACCGTATGGTGTTCGAACGACTATCTCGGTATGGGCCAGAACGAGGACGTCCTAGACGCCATGCGTGAGGCACTCGACCACTGCGGCGCGGGCGCCGGCGGGACGCGCAACATTTCGGGAACCAATCATTATCACGTGTTGTTGGAACGCCAACTCGCCGATCTCCATGGCAAGGATGCGGCGCTGATCTTTACCTCCGGCTATGTCGCCAACGATACGACGCTGGCGACCCTTGGCTCCATGATGCAATGCATCATCTATTCGGATGCGTGGAACCATAATTCGATGATCGAGGGTATCCGCCATGCTAATACGGAAAAGCGTATCTTTAAGCATAACGATCCGGCGGATTTAGAACGCCTCATTCAGCAGGACGATCCGGATCGCCCGAAGATGATTGTTTTCGAGAGTGTCTATTCGATGGATGGGGACGTGGCTCCGATCCGAGAAATCGTCGAGATCGCGGAGAAATACAACGCCATCACTTTCTTAGACGAAGTGCATGCCGTTGGCATGTATGGCGCCGGCGGCGGAATCGCCGACCGTGAAGGCTTAATGGACCGAATTACGATCATCCAGGGAACCTTGGCGAAAGGCTTTGGGGTCGTTGGAGGATATATCGCGGCCTCCGCCAATTTGGTTGATGTTGTTCGCTCATATGGGCAGGGATTCATCTTTACGACTTCCATGCCGCCATCGGTCGCGGCCGGGGCACTATGTAGTATTAAGTTGGTGCGGGGGGCCCATGGCGACGGATTGCGCGCGCGCCAACAAGAACGGGCGGCGAAGCTGAAGGCTATGTTGACGGAGGCCGGCATTCCAATCATGCCGTCGGAGACCCATATCGTTCCTGTTCCCGTCGGCGAACCGCGGCTCTGCAAGCAGGCAAGCGACACGCTTATGGATCGCTACGGCATCTACGT
>JABJCS010000285.1 GCA_018665505.1 Alphaproteobacteria bacterium | reverse complement strand
CAGCGGCTGAGGAACCTTAACGCCCCATTTGGGCCCAGCTACCGACGCAAAACCGGCGATCATATCGCTTTCCATGGCAGGGGAATAAAAAATCGAAACCCCTTTGTGCCCGGCCATCATCTCACGCACGGGCGCGATCTCGGACAAATCCTTCATTTCCCGGCGTCCGTTTTCTAACGGATGCGCAAGAATTTTACCGTGCTTGTCGACAATCGTTGCGTGTCCACGCTTACCGATGACGACTTCCTGACTCAAAGCAATGAAATAGTCTGTACGCACCGCTCCAATCGCGATCATGCCATCAATAACATCGATCTGAAAAATCGCGGGGTCCCCATCTGGCTCCGCCAAAACACCAGTCAACACTGGCGTTCCTATCGCGGCAATCTTCCGAAATCGGGCCATGCGATCCACGGGAACGAATTTCGGGCAAGTAATTGTGGTCACCGCTAATTGAAATTCGCACGCGCTGCGTTTCGGAATCGACTAGACAAATGTGACGGAAATTGAGGTTGTCGAGCAGCACATGCGCTTCCGTCGGATCCAAGCCATCGTCCACGGTTCGAACCAACAGCCGAAACTCAACTTTAACGTCCCGGTCGTAGCGCTCGAGCGCCCCATCCAAGATTTTCCGCGACAAGTAAGTTTCGTTTGGAGACGTCCGCCACTAAGTCATCATAGGCTTGCGCATGTGGCCAAATTCCGAACACCACAACCAGAATAAGGGTCACCAGCGCCGTCATCAGGAAAATGTAGTACCTGACAGACATCAATTGATATGACTTTAGGATCGTCGAGTGAACGCGATCCTGCACCTATTCTGAAAACACCCAAAACGAGGACGACATCTCCCTTTCGCCAAAACAACGAAAGACCGACATAATCCACACCTTCTGACACCCTAAAACCGAAAGGTGTCTAGTCTTTTTTGGTGCCGGGTTCGCTCTCTTCACGAGCGCCCTAACTAACGTTTAAGATAGAGTTTCATGACGAATAGCCGGGAATTGAACGGATGAGTACATCTTCGACGCTGGCCCTACGCCAGAACGACTACACGAGAATTGAAGTTATTCCGCTTGCCGGAGCTTTGGGCGCTGAAATCGCAGGTGTCGATCTCGCGAACATGGACGACGCGACCTTCGAGGAAGTGCACCGCGCCTGGCTCAAACATCAGGTAATTTACTTCCGCAAACAGGACATGTCGCCGGACGATCACCTCGCCTATGCACGCCGGTGGGGTGAAATACACATCCACCCCTTCAATGCCCCGATGGATGGCTATCCGGAAATTCTGCAACTGCTAAAAACAGAGACGGCGGAGCGCAATAACGGCAATCTGTGGCATTCCGACCAGATGTACACGGCGACCCCCGCCAAGGCGACGATCCTGATCGCCCGTGAGATGCCGCCCTTTGGCGGCGACACGATGTTCACGAACCAGTACCTCGCTTATGACGCTTTGTCCGACGGCATGAAGAGAATGCTCGCCGACCTGAACGGCGTCAACGACGGCAACAGCCGCAAGAACTTTCGCGGCAAGACCCGCGCCGAGCTGGCGCAAACAGGCCAAGCGACGACACCGCAAAAGGAACCGGATCCCGATGTCCAGACGGTCTCCGTCCACCCGTTGATCCGCACTCACCCGGAGACTGGCCGCAAGGCGCTTTATGTCGGCTCGCATACAATCCGCATCGACGGCATGACGGACGACGAGAGCACGCCTCTCCTACAATATCTGATGGAACATTCCACCCGGCCAGAATTTGTCTGCCGGGTGCGATGGGAAGTTGGCACCCTGACCATGTGGGACAATCGCTGCTGCCAGCACTATGCGCTCAACGATTATCAGGGTGTGCGGCGCTGCGTCCACAAGATCACTGTCAAAGGGGACATCCCTTTCTAATGGAGCTCCAACCCGAGAGCCACGGCCTGTGGGCAGCGACCGCACCACCACCACCCGAGACATCGGCACTGGCGGAAGCAATAAAAACCGATGTCGCCATCGTGGGCGGCGGCTTCACGGGGCTTTCCGCGGCACTGCACTT
>JABJCS010000284.1 GCA_018665505.1 Alphaproteobacteria bacterium | reverse complement strand
CTCTCCTTCAAGCGCCACCGCCAACGCCAACAGAAACTCGGCGTTTCGCCCGCCACGACCCGCGCCCCGAACGGTCACTGTCGTCTCGCCGCCCGACAGAAGAACCGCAGGCGCCGGAGCCGGCTGTCCCCGACGCGCCATTTGCCGTGCGATCCCGGCCATCACAATCGCCACTTCCCGCGCCTCGCCTTCGATCGCGTCTCCCAGCACGACAGGTGTGACCCCGTGCTTCGCTGCTATTGCAGAGGCTGCATCCAGCGACATTTGAGGCGTCGCAATCAACTCACACTCGGCGTTTCGCAATCTGGGATCACCCGGCTTCGGAGTCTCGTCTGCGGCCGTCGACAGACACCGCCCGACGGATTCCGGTGGCGTCAGTTCGTATTTATCGAAAATACCGCGCGCATCTGCGTAAGTCGTGACATCCGCGACCGTTGGGCCGGAACCGATGACCGCCGGATCGTCGCCGGGAACATCGGAGATCGCCAAGGTTAAGATCCGGGCCGGAGCGGCGGCGGCCGCCAATCGCCCCCCTTTGATGGCCGAGAGGTGCTTACGCACGCAATTCATCTCCGTAATATTGGCCCCGGAGCGCAATAAATCGCGATTGACGCTCTGTTTATCACGAAGCGTCAACCCACCGCCCGGCAGCGCCAGGAGAGCTGAGGCGCCCCCCGAGATCAGGCATAAAACAAGATCATCTTCTCCCGCTGATGAAACCAGCTCCATAATGCGGCGTGCACCCTCCTCTCCCGCCGTATCGGGAACTGGATGGGCCGCCTCGATCACTTCAATCTTATCGCAATCAACCTTGTGTCCATATCGCGTGACAACGAGGCCCTCGAGGTCGCCGCCCCAATTCTCCTCTACCGTCCGCGCCATTTTCGCCGCCGCCTTCCCGGCGCCGACGACAATGGTCCGTCCTTTGGGTGGATCCGGTAAATGGGCTGGAAGGCACTGAGCGGGATCTGCAGCATCTATAGCCGCCGTCATCAGTTCATGTAGAAACTCCGTTGGATTCAATGTCATGGCGCGCCTCAACTCTTTATATCCGATATATGTAAGCGCCGGTCCGTCGCCGGAACGTAAAGCTCCTGATAATACACAGGTGCGCCTTGGGTGGCGCGAGCGACCACCTGAATAAACAATCCGTTGGTTTCCTGCGACAGTGATAAGGCATCGCAAATCTCGCTGGGAAACACCACCGTTCGAACGTCTTGTGAAATCGTGGCAATTACAATTCCAAATTCGCTACGGAGCGATTTCCTGAAATTCGCGCCATCCAGCTCCGACAACGGCTTGTACAGCAACACAGCATACGGATCGACGGCTGCAAAGAACCGGCTGAAGACATAAAACTCACCTCCAATATCGATCCTTCGATCGACTTGAACGACCTCCTTACTGGGGTCGAGTTCGAGAAATTCATTCCAGTGTCCTGGTCCGGAAAACCTGTCGCGAAACAATACTTTCGGTGAAACGCTGAGAAATGAGACACCATCATCGCCATGAAAACGCAGATGCCACGGGTCGTCCATCAACCCTTCCCGCGCCGCCACATAACTTCCGGCACCTTGACGCCTAACGACAATCCCGGTCTCCACCAGTGTCCGCATCGCCCGTTGGACGGTTCCCAAACTATACGGCGTTTGGCGAGCAAGCTCTTGTTCCGTGGGCAACTTAGCGCCAGGTTGCCAGTAACCCGCGTCAATGGCCGCCAATAGCGCGGCCGTCAATTGCATGTGTTTTGCCTTCGGGGACAGTTCACTGTCCCGCCAATTCTCCAGGAAATTCAGCCCTTCCGACAAAAACTTATCTCCATATCTCAGTATGATATTTATATTTGCTGAATTTTTTCATATCGAACTCGATATAAATTTTGCCTTTAACGAGTTTCTTCAGGCACCAATTGATGAGCCGAAGCCACTTCTAAACGAGACATTGCGCGCGGACCAATTTCCGGCCCGTTCGAACAAACCTTGCAGCCTAATTGTGCAAAGGGTCGCCAACAGCATTACTATATAGTAAATCATGCCAACAGAGCGAACACAAACAGCGGGGAAGCAAGACTATCCGCCGCACTTTTACTAAGTGCCGGCTCCTCACCACAGATATTCACAAACAATGGTTAATTCGAGTATGCCGAGCCCATGTATACCGAAATGCAATATGGCGGACGGCCGGTGAAGACGACTCCTAAGCCACAACTCAGATCAATCATCTCCGCCAGCGGGCATATACTGGGAAATATCGACATCGTCGATTTGCTCCGGATCAAGGAAGGTTTCCGCATATTCCTTCCAGACACCTTCGGTCAGAAATAGCTCGAATAAATCGGCATCGATATGCTGATCCTTATTCATGAACATCATGATCTTTAAGGATTCGCTTAACTTTTTCGCCTTTTTATACGGACGGTCCGATGCCGTCAGGGCTTCGAAGATATCGGCGATCGCCATCATCCGGGCCGGCATCGACATATCATCCTTGGTCAATCCGCGCGGGTAACCGGTACCGTCCATCTTTTCATGATGCCCGCCAGCATATTCCGGAACCTTCTTCAGATTCTTGGGGAACGGCAAGGATTCGAGCATATCAATCGTTACCGAAATATGGTCGTTAATTTTCAGGCGCTCTTGTTCCGTGAGCGTGCCCCTGCGAATGGACAGATTGTAAATCTCACCGAAATCGTATTCGTTAGTGACGTGATCCGGGCGGTCTTCCAGTAATTTTTCCTTACAGGGAGCCACAGCCGGCTGCGCAGCCTCCAACCTTTTGCCCTCTTCCCAGGAGAGTCCGACCGTTCGGTCCAACTTGCGCGTCCAGGTCATTTCGCCGATCTGTTTGATGCGTTCGATGGCTTCGTCATCAAGGAACTCACCGCCCACATTGGCCTCAGCAATAAACTCAAAATCATCGGTCAATTGCGCGACACGCTCTTCATAATCTTGCTTTAGGACTTCCCGTTCAGCCGCATCTGCATCCATGCATTTTCTGAGATAGTCAATTTCCGCTTCGCGGATCATAATTTCGAACCGATTACGCACTTCATGTATACGGTTGTTGATGGTCTCCAGTTTAACTGCCTTATCCACCACATATTCTGGCGTCGTTACCTTTCCGCAATCGTGTAACCATCCGGCCAGATGCAGTTCGTACCATTGGTCTTCAGTCAAATCGAACGAGGCGAAGCGCGGGTCATCGCTGGCGCAAGCCGCGCGTGCGATCATCTTAGTAAGTTCAGGCACCCGTTGGCAGTGTCCGCCTGTATATGCGGATTTCTCGTCAATCGCGCTGGCAATCAACTCGATAAAACTATCCATCAAAGTCCGCAATTGTTGGACCAACAGCTGATTTTCCAGCGCGACCGCCGCCTGACTGGCCAAGGCGCCGATGATGGATTCAACATGATGGCCGAACTCAACCACATTGCCGACATCATCGCGGGCATTAATCAATTGGACGACACCAATCACGTCGTCGGCCCGGTTCAACAGCGGTATCGTCAAGAAACTGGTCGAGCGGTAACCGGTTTTCTCATCAAACGCCTTCGTGCCGCTAAAATCGTACTCCTCGACCGTATAGGCGTCCGGTATGTTGCTCTTCTCTTTCGATAACGCGACAGCTGTCGCTACATTCTTATAGTTCGCTTCCTTTGTTTCGGGATCGAAAGTCTGCAGTGGAGGGAATGGAATATCTTGGCCGGTGGTACCGCCCATCGCGATGTTCAGCGTATCGTTCCGCATGATCTCGAACGAGAGCGTGCCTTCCTCATCGTTAAAGAGATACAACGTCCCACCATCGGCATTGGGAATTCGTTTCGCTTCTAACAAGATCATTTCCATCAAACGGTTATGATCCCGTTCGGACGACAAAGCGATACCAAGCTCGATCAGACGCTCGAACGTCTGTTCGCGCTCCGTCACCAAACTATCACTCGATTGCTGCACTACGCTCACCCACTTACCTGAAGCCCTTCAATCATATCGACATTCGATTGATCGGCGCCACCCCTTCACGGTTCACACGCTCTATTGTAACAGAGTATGCATCACAGTTGAAATCACACACCATATTCACGAATTACGACACGTTCTACGCCAGTTCCACTTCCATTTGTTCGCGCGCAGCGAACACGTTATTCCATTCTCCACGGGCTTCGGTCTCGAGCTTGTCCATGAAATCGTCCTCATGATCCGGATCGTGATGGAATATCGCCATCGACCCTGCACCCGCGGACCGGCATAATTTCACACCTTCATTCCAGGTCGAATGACCCCAGCCGACTTTCGCCGGAAATTCTTCTTCGGTATAGGTCGAATCATATATAACCAGATCCGCGCCTTCGATTAGATTTAGGATATTTTTATCCGGCTTGCCCGGCACATGCTCCGTATCCGTGATATAGCAAAGCGAACGCCCATCGTGTTCGATCCGGTAACCAGTCGCCCCGTTCGGATGATTGAGCATGGCCGTTTTAATTTCGATCCCATCTCCCATGCTCAGGTTTTCACCCGTGCGGAAGTCCTCAATGCTCATGCGGCTGTTCATGGCTTCTAACGGCACCGGAAACATCGGTTGGGTCATTTGATCAGATAAAACTCGTTTCAGGCCACCTTGATCGATCAAATGACCTGCCTTAATCGTAATATCGCATTTTGGATCGTAGGCTGGAGCAAAAAACGGGAACCCGTTCATGTGATCCCAATGCGTGTGCGACAGCAAAATATCAAAGGATTTGAT
>JABJCS010000283.1 GCA_018665505.1 Alphaproteobacteria bacterium | reverse complement strand
TGACCCATCAGCCCAATTATCGCAGCTAAGGCAATGGGTTAGAACAAATATGGGCTAGCTATCTGGGACAGCCCCATAAATTTAAAGGATGCGTTCCTCTTCAAATTGCCAAAATGCGGGCATGAAGTCGTCAATCTCATTTCCCATGATAATTTTATCTACGCAGCTTCAAACACCTACTACTATATACTCGACGCGAAAACCGGGAAAATAGTTGGAAACGAACGGTTAGTCTCGGGGAGTTCGAAAGAAGAATTTGAAGTTCGATTGACGATGGCTGGTGATCGGTTAATTGTGGCGGGAAGTGGCCGTGTCCGAAGTTGTCGGTGGAATGATCTGTGGCCGGTCTGGGAAAAAAGAATCCCAAATGTCAGTAAAACGGATGTCTCGGTGATCAAGGCAGAAATCAGAACCGAGGCGGAACCCGATGTCGATATCGTTTATGCCGGTTGCACTGACTACGTTTTCGGCTTGAATTCTATAAACGGAAATATCGTCAGCGAGTGCCGAATTCACGAACAACATAGATATGAACAAACACGCCTAGTGGTGAACGGACCAAATGTCATTGTTGGCAATGCAGGACGCGTAACTTGTTCACCCTTGTCGATATATGAGTTCGACTGGCAGCGTCAGGATCAAACCCATTGGTGCTGGGCGGCCATGACGGCCGCTGTGTCCTTGTATTACGATCCTTCGAGTATCTGGACGCAATGCCGTTTGGCGAATGTGGTGGAAGGGCGCAAAGATTGCTGTGAACACGGAGGGTCTCCGAAATGCAACATAGAGCATGATGCGAAAACTGGCCTTGAAAAAACTGGAAATTTCCACAGCGAAACAACGGAAGCTGCAATGCCCCAACAAATTGCCGACGAGATGCGGCAACTGCGGCCCATTGTAGCGGGCGTATTTAAGTCCGGACAGCCGATCGGACATGCTGTTGTTATCCAGGGCTTTTATCCGGCAACATCAGAGGCGCAAATGTTGGTAAAAGTTTGTGATTCAAGTTACGGCGAGTCACTAATTACCTATGAGACGCTTAGATTAAGATATCAAGGTGAATACTTGTGGCTTCGGACACAAATTACTAAACCCGAAGGGGCACGCTGAAAATGCCTATTCGATCCATAGAAATGCCCACGTCAGCACTCGCGACCGTCGAGCCATTTCAGGGCCTGGTTTTCGGCGATCATGGCCACGCGAAAGATGATGCGGTCTGCTGGGACAAATACCCCCGTCACGAATTTTTCAATTGTGAACTTAATGATTGCGCGGCAGGAAACGCCATAAAGAAGGCCCGCCACACGGGTTGGCGTCTGGTCGTTGATCGTGACGAAGACGATGCCGTATCCGTCGAAATTGGCATTGATCAGGATGACAATCCGGCCTTCAACGGCATCAATATGGGTCCTTATGTAGCGGCCACAAAATTAGCCCTGTCATCGGCCGCCAAAACTATCCCGGAACAACACGATCTTTTGGTTCGGATGCTTCGCCTTCCGCAAATCTATGTCTACGCGCTCTGGCTGCACGACGAAGCGAATGCGAACAACGACGTTATCATTCCGATGGCCCCAGCACCCGCTGAATTGCCCTCAGGTCAGACAATGACGGTAGCCGCGTTTGAAGACGTGATCGCCGATCTGGCAAAAGAACGGCTGGACGCGATATAGCGCCATCTGCCGAATAATGGTTTGTCCAACGACAAGCCGAAGTCAAGACAACGGATATAATCGTACTCCGTCGGATCATCGGCGATTTCCTTGCCAGTCCGATCCTTAGCCAATGCGAATCCCAACAAGAAGTGGCAACTGTTCACGTCACCGATGGACGTATACTTTGCCTTCAGGCACCCCGGATGTAGCGCCCGGACAATATTCGGATGCGATCGCGAAAATGCGGACGCACTCGGGCACTCCAGGGCGTATCCACGGCCTTCTTCCAGGCATCGCCCCGGGTCACATCCACCGATTCCAAGTGGTAGATCGCCACGTATTGATGGCTCCGGTCGGGATCGTCGTCGCGGGCCCGATAACGTCGCGCGGCCAAGGTTCCCGGCACGGCGGAGAGCGCAGGTAAATGCTCCTCGTCATACCACGCGTTGAAGTCCGCTTCGCCTTCGGGCGCCACGTTCATCGCATTCACCAACAATGCTCCCGCGCCGACCGGCGCCGCCGCATCGCCCGGTGTGATCTGGGTCCCGTCAAACCTGAGCAGCCGCGTGCACATGCCCGTCACTCGTTTCGTCCAAACGGAAGAATTCGCATATCCGATGGCGCAATAGGCGTCGCTTCGCATCACATCAACAGTATCGAGGTCATAGGTCGCAACGGAAATGTTTGGGCCTTCATCGCCGATCCATCGCTCGCATAGCCCGAAGCCCGGGACCGCCTTGCGCTCCGGTAAATGCTCTAGATCGTACCAATCATGAAACTCGTCCGCATGGGCACCCGAATAATCGAACGCCGCGATCAGTAATCCCTTTGCCATGACTATTCTCCCTTATTTGCCTCGAATTCCGGGCCCATTGGCGTCAGACGCACGCCGGGGCGCAGATATTTGAACGGATATTTCGTCGAATCCACGATGTGACCGCCCGGGGCCAGAACAATCAAGGTTTTCTCCGCGATATAATCGAAATCCGCCCTGAAATGACACGTGCTCTTCAGGGCGAGGATTTTCTGCTCGCTCGGCTCCAACCCGACGTGCCGTAGGATATCCTGATCAAAAGCCTGCATCCGTCTGCTGGCGGCAAAGACGTTGACGCCGCCGATGGTGAGCAGTGCCGTCGGGCCAAGGTTGACCTTCCGACCCGGGATGGATTTGCCAGTGGCGGTGAACTTCCCGTCCGCCAGTTTCGCAACCTTAAACGTGCCTTT
>JABJCS010000282.1 GCA_018665505.1 Alphaproteobacteria bacterium | reverse complement strand
CGGTGTAGCGGCGTGATCGTCGAGCTCCCCGAAGCGGCGAGAAAACGCCATATGCTCTTCCGGCGTCCAATCGATATCGCGAAAGACGATGATATGGTGCGCATGCCAAGCTTTTCGAATGGCATCAATCTCCCCATCAGAGGGAGCTTTTGCGATGTCGATGCCACGAATTTCCGCACCTAGAGCGTTTCCCAATCGAATAATTTCCATAACTAGCCGACCTCCTCGCGCAAACGGTCGTGAATGGCCCGCAAGGCATCGAGCATCGCGTCGACGCTGCGTGAGCCGGATTGAAAGATTGCCGTCGCGTTCACGGCGACCCCATCGAAGCCCATCTCCTTAAGTTCCACCACGCGGGCCGCCACACGGTCGGGTTCCGCATAGAATGTCTTGCCCGCCGTATCTCCGGCACGCGGCGGCGGCGCAATCATGCTTTGCCAGCCGATCGCGTTTGGATCTCGGCCCGCACTGACAGCCGCCTCCCTGATCACGTCCATGGCGCGTTTGGCGAAATCCGCATCGCTCACCTGGCTCGCCAACCAGCCATCGCCGTACTTGCCGACACGGCGGAACGCGGGCGGCGTATTGCCGCCGACCCAGACCGGCAAATCTCCGCCTTGAGGCGGTTTCGGCTCCATCGCCATAGCTTCAGTCGGATAGTGCTCGCTCTCGAACTCGATCCGTTCTTCCCGCCAATACGCTCGCAACAGTTCCATGGCTTCGTCCATGCGTCGCCCCCGAGTCTTGAAACTTTCGCCGAGTGCTTCGTATTCGGATTCCTGCCAACCAATTCCGACGCCCAACCGCACCCGCCCGTCCGATAGCGTATCAAGGGAGCTGACCTGTTTCGCCACCAAGGCCGGTTGGCGTTGCGGCAGAATCAATACCTCGGTGCCGAGACCGATCTTCTCCGTTACTGCCGCCGCATAGGACAGCATCATGAAGGCCTCGATAATCGGCATCTGTGCCGGATAGATAGATTTGGTCCGGCCTTCGATATCGTAGCCCATCACCACATGATCATAGACGTCGAGCTGATCGTAGCCGATATCCTCAATCCCCTTAGCAAGTTTACCAACTGCTTTCGGGCCTTCGCGATAGGCGACGCTGGGGAATTCGACGGCGAGTTTCATAGATGGAGTCTCCGGATTTAGCTCAAATCGAAATTCGACGGCTTGTAGGGTTGGCGCAGTGCGCGCTCCACCATTTCCAAATGGTCCTGGCCGTAGAACATATCTCCCTCAATGAAATAGGTCGGCGACCCAAAGACGGAACGCTCGATGGCCTCGACAGTATTGGCTTCATAAATCGCGGCAACTTCGTCCGACAAGGCGGCCGCGAGCAAGGGTGCGGGATCAACATCGACACTTTGTGCCAAAGCTTGCAGCGTCGCCTCATTCGACAGATCTGCATCGTCGCGCCAATGCCCTTGCAGCATCGCATGCGCAAGAGCATCGACGTTGGCGCCCTGTAAAGACGCGGCAATCAGCATCCCATTCGATAATGTCATATCCGCCCAATGATGTTCCGGATAGCCGTCCATCACCGGCGCATTACGATGTTCGGACCAGCGGTCGATCTCACGCCGGAAATAATAGGCGCGGTGGTTTTGCGGCCGCTCGCGCGTCGGCACGGACCCCACTCCCGCGATACCGCGTGTAAGCTCGTAAGGTTTGTGGACGATTGTTCGCTCGGCGGCCTTGGCGATTTCCATAAACCGGGCCGAGCCCAAATAGGCGAAAGCGGAATGGGCGGAATAGAAATATTCGATCTCAGGCATCAATGTTTCCTTTAAGCTCTGCGGCTTGGTCTTTTATTCGCGCGCCCGGGACCTATCGTCTTAGCAGTCCAAAGAACGCCCCGATTGTGGAGGAAGCCATGCAAAACCGGCAAGTCATCTTCGTCAAGCGCCCCGTCGGCGAGGTCACGTCCGATTGTTTCGAATTGCGCGCCGCCGAAACACCGGAGCCGGCCGATGGAGAAGTCTTGATCCGCAATATTTACCTCTCCTGCGATCCCTATATGCGGAGCCAAATGGATGAGAACAGCGGTTATGCCCGGGGTGCATTTGGTCTCGGGAATGTGATGCCCGCCCGTGTCGTCGGCCAAATCGTGAAGTCCCGTCGCAAGGGGTTCGCCGACGGGGATTTCGTTTGGGGATTCTTCGCCTGGGAGCTTTACACCTGTCATCCGGCAAGCGCTGACTTATGGCATGTCGACCCCGCCCACGGCCCGATTTCGCACGGTATTTCCGTACTCGGTATGCCGGGTCTGACCGCCTATGCCGGCATGATGAATATCGGCAAGGTACAGCCGGGCGAGACCGTCTTTGTCTCGGCCGCGAGCGGCGCCGTCGGCAGTGTCGCGGGGCAACTCGGTCGCATTGCCGGAGCCCGGGTCGTCGGTAGTGCCGGGAGTGCAGTCAAGGTCGCCCATATGACGAACGTACTCGGCTTCGACGCCGCCTATAATTATCGCGATGTGGAAATCGGCTCTGCCTTGGACGAACACTGTCCGGACGGCATCGATGTCTATTTCGACAATGTCGGCGGTGAGACGCTCGATGCCGTCTTGGCCCGCATCAACGAAGGGGCGCGCTTGCCCATTTGCGGCCAGATCAGCCAATACGATGCGCAAGCCAATGACGAGCTATACGGTATCCGCAACATCACCAATCTGCTGCGCAAACACGCGACAATGATTGGCTTCAGCGTACGCAACAATATGGAAATGTTCGACGAATTTTTGATCCGCATGGCCGCCCTAATGAAAGCGGGCGACGTCGTCTATACGGAAGACATCAAGGAGGGGATCGACAATACGCCGGAAGCCTTCATCAGCATGATGCGCGGTGAAAATATCGGCAAACGGTTGGTCCGTGTAGGTGACGATCCGAGTCTTTAGTAAGTCCTCCCCTCCCGCGCGGGCCAATTGCCGTAGTGGCTTTTGGATTATGGTGAGGGGGCGATCACGTTGAAGCGGTGATCTTCGTCCTTCGCCATATCGTTCACCAACTCGATTTCCCAAGCGAGATAGGCTCGCATCGCTTCTTCGATATCACGTCCCTGTTCACGTGCTTTCAAGCGGATATCTTCCGCCGCACTCGCCATATGGGTCGCTCCCGTCTCCAGCGGCAACCCCGCTGCCGTCCACGCCGCTGTCCCGCCTTCAAGCGCCATGACCGATCCGTCAGGCCGTGAGCGGTCTGCCGCCGCCACCTCGGCCAGAATCCCGTCCGGAGATGTGAAAACCAACGTCTCCGCCGACGGTAGGTTGCCGATATCCGCATCGAGGCGAGAGCGAATGGCGTACCATGAATCGGGAATATGTCCGTCGTAATAACCACGGCTCCAATTCAGGTCGACGACGACCGCCGTCCCCGCGTCGAGTTTCGCCTTCAGGTCATTTGCCGAAATGCGGAGCGTCTTCGAGCTGTCGAAACCTTGCATGGCGGGCTTATGCGGACCCGTCGTTGTCTCTCCACCGGTCTCCTTACTGGTCATGATCGCGACGTCCCATCCCATCTGCTTCAGCCAGGACGCGGTGATCGTGGCGCGGATACCGTTATCGTCGAGCAGGACGACACGCGCGCCCCAAGTCGCGAGATGCGCATCGGTCTCCTGCACCAATTGACCGCCAGCGATATGCTTCACGCCCACGATAT
>JABJCS010000281.1 GCA_018665505.1 Alphaproteobacteria bacterium | reverse complement strand
GATTAAAACATCGCCGGCAACCGTGACAGATATCAAAGATGCGGCGCAGCTCTTCGTCGAGTTGCCGCTCGTCGTAAAAAGCGTCTTCGGTCCAAGCCAAAGGGTGCCGTTGAGGCGCGTCGAGACTGCCTTCTTTCATCACAGGCTTCCATTATGAATTGCGGCGACGGCTTCGCAGGAGCGCTTGGCGTCTCAGCCGCGCGCTCCTGATAGGCCTCAGGGATTACGCCTCCCCGTTTCTTCTTACGAGTCCAGCGTATCCAGAGCTTTCTGGAAGCGGCCCGCATGGCTCTTCTCGGCTTTTGCCAAGGTTTCGAACCAATCTGCAATTTCGTCGAATCCTTCGTCGCGTGCCGAACGCGCCATGCCCGGATACATATCCGTATATTCGTGCGTTTCACCGGCAATCGACGCTTTCAGATTATTGGAAGTACCGCCGATGGGCTGGCCTGTCGCGGGATCGCCGGTTTCTTCGAGGTACTCCAAATGGCCGTGAGCGTGGCCGGTCTCGCCTTCCGCAGTCGACCGGAAAACAGCGGCGACATCGTTGTAACCTTCGACATCCGCCTTTTGGGCGAAATACAGATAGCGGCGGTTCGCCTGGCTCTCGCCGGCGAAAGCGGCTTTCAGATTCTCTTCGGTTTTTGAGCCTTTTAGGGACGCCATAATTTCTCTCCTCACTCATCGTGTTTGTCGTGCCGAATGGGCACATGGCGGGAAAATTCTCCCGCTATTCTTATATGGGCTAGGAAGAGGGTAGAGTCAACACAATAGAATGATTATAAAGTGCATTATAAAATATTGGATTTAATTAATTATTGTATTTTAGTCTTCACGCGTACTATCACATCGACACGATCGATTTCGGTACCGGCGGGAAGATCCGGCAACGCTAAGGTCGAAACAGCATCGTCGGGGATATCGCACAGTTCACCGGTATTTTGGTGGAAAATATGGTAATGCGCGTCAGTGTTCGTGTCGAAATAGGCGCGACCTGATTCGACGACCACTTCGCGCAGCAATTTTGCCTTAGTGAATTGATGCAGCGTATTATAGACGGTAGCGAGGGAAACCTTGATTCCAGCATCAGCCGCTTCGCAATGAAGCTGCTCCGCCGTGACATGTCGGTCGCCCTCTTCCAGCAACAGTTTAGCGAGCGCCAGCCGTTGCCGCGTCGGTCGAAGTTCGGCGTTTTTGAGCCGATCTAAAACGTAAGTATATGGGCGTGCGTCGGTCATAATGCTGTATATGAGACTTCAATTGCGAATGTAAAGCGATTGCTTATCATACCGATGATCATCAAATCGAACAATTAAAAAAAACCGGCTATCTATCTATTAACACCGAGTAAATTTCTTAACACTCGTTATTTTGGCTCTCCGGTACGAAAATCCACTCACCACCGGCTTCGTTAAGCCAATCCGTGACATGACGTTCTAAGTCCTCCACTTCAGCTTCCGAGATCGCCTTGCCACGGACGGATTCTTCCGCGCGATGAACGGCTTCCTTATCCCCGCAAACGAGATGATGCCATTCCGGCAAATCGTTTCCTTGATAGATCAGACGATAGGCGCAAGTTCCCGGTAGCCATCTTAATGTCGGCAAATTCGTTCGCGTTAATTTCACGCAATCTGGAACATTCGACTGCCGATTGGCGTAGTCGGAGCAGCGACAGGTCTGAAGATCGAGGTAGCCGCAGGAAACGTCGGTCATGGCAATTTCGCCTGTATCCGCATCCTCAAGCTTGTGCAGACAACATTTGCCGCAGCCGTCGCAAAGAGATTCCCATTCCTCGCGTGTCATCTGTTCAAGACGCTTGCGACGCCAAAAGGGTACATCGCTCATTGAGCGAGCCGAACTAACGCCACGGTGACGGCCACGAACTGCGCTAAGTTGATGACGACACTTGTCCGGTGCAATCGATTGAAGGCGATCTGGTCCGCCTCCCGCAGCACCTCCATCCGGGGTAACACGATGTGCCGCAATGCGAGAAAGACACCTACGCAGCCGACAAATATCGCGATCTCCAATCCGTAGCTTCCTCCCGGTACCAAAAACCCGGCGGCCAGCACCAAGATAATCGATAAGGTATAGTAATAGCGGGGAAAGAGATGGCTCATCAACTGCGACGCCTGCGGTCGTTCCAGGGCTGAGAATGTGGCCGGTGCAAAGCACAGCATGAACAGAAGCATGCCGCCAAATGCCGCCGCAGCGAACAACAAGGAAATCACGTGAAAGGAGAGCCAACCCATGCTCGAGCCTAGCGTTTGGGTTCCCAATAGACCACAAAAAGTCGCTATACATGTCTAGTGCTTGCATCCCAATGCCGAATACGGTCAAAATTCAGCACTCGCAGAAGTATTAACTCTCGTATGACCGATCCTTGGGGGAGGGGCGTTGTCATGAATAGCATTGTCGGCCGTAAATCGGCTTGGCTTCTTCTTAGCGTGGGTCTCATCTGTGCCGGATGGATCAACATTGATCCGGTCTTTGCGCAACGCTCACGCTTGATATTCGAACATCCATTCATCGTTGCCGCTCGTACGGGAGAATTGTTGGCGGTGCGCGAACATATTGTGCGCGGCGACACGACCGAGGTGCGCGATAGCATCGGCCAGACCCCGTTGATGATCGCAACAGCGGCCGGTGATCTTGATATCGTGGATGCGATCGTGGCGGCCACAGACAACATCGACACGAAAGACAATCAGGGGAATACGGCTTTGGCGTTGGCGGCCATTCACGATCAACCGGAAATCGCACAAATTTTGCTCGATGCTGGCGCCAGCCCGAATGTACAGAATCGGCAAGGCATGACGCCGTTGATGTTGGGCTCTAAAGAAGGTCGCCTCACACAAGTTGAATCGATGCTGCAGCAGAATCCGGATTTTACCTTGCGTGACTATACAGGCCGCAGCGTGCTGGGTTGGGCGCGGCAAAGCCGCGATAAACGCGTCTTGCGTTTATTCGAGAAACTGGGTCTCAGAGATTAAAGAATGTTCCGGTCGCGAACACCGAGGATCCACGCTTCTTCCGCCTCCACGCCCTGGCGAATATCCGCAGTGAGTGCCGGGTCTCCCTCAAACAGCGACTCCAGCATATCCTCGGTATCCAATTCGGCGTAGCGCCGCCCAATCGCGGCGACTTGTCCGGCGTCCTTGGGTCGTCCCTTTAGAAATCGAGGGGCGACTAGCGAAGGATAGACCTCGGCAAGTATGACCGAAGGGCGGGGGTCGAACCGCAGTCCCGTCTCGAACGGCCAGATATGGCAATTGAATGCCAATTGGGGCGCCTTTCGAATTTGCCACACCCGGGGGATACCAGTCAGTGTTTGGCCGCCTACGGACCCGGCCCCCGCAAGTTTCCAGACCGGCTGTGTCGATGGGACCAAGCGGTCGCAGTGTCGCCGCTCAGGCAAATCGGTCGACCCATGCGGGCGCCGCCCACGTCGCAATAAATGGCTGCGGGTCTCTTCCCTCGGCAGCCCCCAAAACGGGAAGGCTTCATCCGTCAGCCGAACGTTCAAGCTTTCCGCGACATCAAAGCGGTTATTGCGATTGTCGTCGTGATCCGAGATTTCGTCTTCCAAGGTTTGCCAAAGGTTCCGCCATGCAAGCCCGCGATACCCGAGACGCTGAGCTGTGCCGGCGGGAAATCCAAACGGAAAATCGAAGCCGATGAGCATGCGTCGGCCGCGGTTGAGAGCGTTCGATGCGAGTTGAATGATTCTTTCGGTAGCCGCTGCCCGGGTCGACGGATTCTCCAAAACAGATAACACGTAACCGTTGCGCCGGCGCGCGGTTAGACCGAGCCAAATACTGTCGGCGCCGCGCTTCGGCGTATTGGCGGCGCTCCAATCGACCATCAGATAAGAATCGAATACGGGCATGAGGAGAAGCTATCCAATGCGAACCCACCTGTCAGTTCAATAT
>JABJCS010000280.1 GCA_018665505.1 Alphaproteobacteria bacterium | reverse complement strand
GCACTATTCACCCGGTCGAATTAGAAACTGCGGCGACAGCACCCCTGGAGGCTGTGCCGAATTTACCTGACTAAGGAGAAGTACCATGGCCGAAGCCAGTACATTGGCGGTTACGGCGCGTGATCGGGCCGGTAAGGGGGCAGCTCGTGCGGAACGGCGTGCGGGACGCATTCCTGCCGTAATATACGGCGGCAAAGCGGATCCTGTGCTCATTTCCGTCGAACCCAAGAGCCTGCTGCGCGAAATGAATTCCGGACAATTGTTTTCCACGGTGTATACGCTCGACATCGGCAAGGGCGAGCGCGTCCTGCCGCGTGACGTACAATACCACCCGGTGACGGACCGCGCGCTGCATGTGGATTTCCTGCGGGTAACCGCGGCTACGAAACTCGCCGTCGAAGTGGCAGTTGTTTTCATCAACGAAGAAGAGTGCCCCGGCCTGAAGCGTGGCGGCGTTCTCAACATTGTACGCCGCGCGATCGAGTTCTACTGTCGCGTTGACGATATCCCGAACGAAATCGAAATCGATCTCACCGGTCTCGAAATCGGCGACGGTGTGCATATCAGCATGGTTAAACTGCCGGACGGTGTCGAGCCGACGATTACCGACCGTGATTTCACCATTGCCACCATCGCCGCGCCGACCGTCGTCGTCGAGGAAGATACGACCGAGGGCGAAGAAGGCGAAGAAGGCGAAGAGGGTGCAGCCGAAGAGGATGCAGCCGAAGACACCGAGGAGTAGGCGGGCCGTTTCATGTTACTGCTCGTGGGCTTGGGCAATCCCGGCCCCAAATACGAGAGAAATCGCCACAATATTGGGTTCATGGCGGTGGACGAGATTGTCCGCCGCCATTCCTTTGCCGCGTGGCGTGGCCGGTTCCAGGCTCTCACTGCGGAAGGCCATTTTGGCGGCGAGAAGGTAATGGCGATGAAACCAACAACCTTCATGAACGAGTCCGGGCGCGCCGTCGGCGAGGCCGCGCGATTCTTCAAACTCGCCCCAGAGGACGTCGTCGTGCTGCATGACGAGCTAGATCTGGCCTTCGGAAAAGTTCGCATCAAACAAGGTGGCGGCCACGCCGGACATAACGGATTGCGCAGTATCGACGCCCACTTCGGCAATAATTTTACGCGAATCCGGCTCGGCATCGGCCATCCTGGCGACAAGACCCGCGTGCATGGCCATGTTCTCTCCGATTTCGCAAAAGCGGAGGAAGCGGATTTATCGACGCTGATTGACGCGATCGGCAACGCCGCGCCGATGCTCGCCAATCCCGATCAACACAACGCCTTCATGACCAAGGTCGCCTTGGCGATCAAACCACCACCCGAAAAGAAACCGTCGAAAGGCGCAGAGGAGAACGACGATGGGATTTAATTGCGGCATCGTCGGACTACCGAATGTCGGTAAATCGACACTATTCAACGCCCTGACCGAAACCGTTTCGGCGGAAGCGGCGAATTATCCGTTCTGCACGATCGAGCCAAATGTCGGGCGTGTGCCGGTACCCGACGAACGGTTGGACCGGATCAGCGGTATTTCCAAGTCCGCCAAAACGGTGCCGACATTCCTCGAATTCGTCGACATTGCCGGTCTCGTGCGGGGCGCTTCGAAGGGCGAAGGGCTCGGCAATAAGTTTCTCGCGAATATCCGTGAAGTAGACGCCATCGTCATGGTGCTGCGCTGCTTCGAGGACGAAAATATCACCCATGTGGAAGGCTCGATTGACCCGGTCCGCGACGCCGAGACGGTCATGACCGAACTACTGTTGTCCGATTTGGAGAGTATCGAGCGCCGGATCGAGCCTATTGAGAAACGCGCCCGCCAAGGAGAGAAAGAAGCCAAACAGCAATTCGCTGTGATGGAACCGGTCCTCGCCGCCCTGCGTGAAGGTCTACCCGCCCGCACGGTCGAGGTTTCAGCCGGTGAGATGCCAATTTTCCGACAGCTAAATCTCCTCACGGCAAAACCAATGCTCTATGCCTGCAATGTCGAGGAAGACTGCGCCGCCGACGGCAATGCCCATTCGCAAGCGGTCGAAGCCATGGCTGCCAAAGAAGGTGCCGAAACGGTTGTTGTATCCGCCGCGATTGAGGCGGAAGTCTCACAGCTCGGAGATGCAGAAGAGAAGGCCGAGTATCTGGAATCGCTCGGT
>JABJCS010000279.1 GCA_018665505.1 Alphaproteobacteria bacterium | reverse complement strand
ATTGATGAACCGCCTCGTCGGCGCGAAGGTATCCATTGTAACCCATAAAGTGCAGACCACTCGCACCCGCATCATGGGGATCGCGACGCGGGATCAGTGTCAATTGGTCTTCATCGATACACCGGGCATCTTCGAGCCCCGTCGACGCCTGGACCGGGCGATGGTCGATGCGGCTTGGCGTGGTGCTGCGGATTCGGACAAGGTCATGTTGGTAGTCGATGCGAAACGCGGCGTCGACGACGATACGCAGCGTATCGTCGACGGCTTGCGGCGCACGAAACGGACGGCGCTGCTGGCCCTCAACAAGATCGATCTTCTTCCGCGTGATCAGTTGTTGGCGCTGGCCTCTCAACTCAACGATACCGGCGTGTTCGAGGAAACCTTCATGATTTCCGCCCTGAAAGGGGATGGCTGCGAAGACGTGATGGATCGCCTCACCGAAACATTGCCGCTTGGTCCTTGGATGTTCCCGGAAGATCAATTATCGGACCTGCCACAGCGTTTGATGGCGGCGGAAGTGACGCGTGAGTTTCTTTTACTGCAGGTTCATCAGGAAGTTCCCTACGCGGCGGCGGTCGAGACCGAAACCTGGGAAGAATTCCAGGATGGCAGCGTTAAGCTAGATCAAACAATCTACGTACAAAGGGATTCGCAAAAGGCCATCGTGCTCGGTAAGAAGGGCACGCGGATCAAGGAAATCGGCGCGTCGGCCCGGGCAGAGTTGAGCGAAATATTTGGACGCAAAGTCCATCTCTTCATCCATGTAAAGGTTCGTGACAAATGGATGGATGATCGAGCGCGTTACAACACCTGGGGGCTCGACTTCAATGCCTGACGCGGGTCAGAATTCCTAACGATGGATTGGCAGGATGACGGCATCGTCCTGAGCCTTCGTAAGCACGGCGAATCCTCGGTCGTGGTCCATCTTCTGACGCGCGAGCATGGACGCCATTCGGGACTGGTTCGCGGCGGTAATTCCAAAAAACAACGCGGTGTCCTACAGCCGGGAAATGAAGTTCACGCCAATTGGCGCGCCCGCCTTGAAGAGCATCTCGGAAATTTCTCGGTCGAGTTGCTCGACGGTCATACAGGTCGTGTTCTGAGCGACGCCAGCAGATTGGCGGCGATGTCCTCCGCTTGCGCCTTACTCGACATCTGTCTACCGGAGCGCGAGCCGTATCCGAACTTGTTTGCCTCTCTCAAAGCACTGCTGTTGGTTCTTCCGGATGAAGGCTGGGAAGGCGCCTACGTGGCCTGGGAGTTGTCGCTGTTGGCGGAACTCGGGTTTGGGCTCGATCTCAGTGCTTGCGCTGCAACGGGCGTGACGGAGAATTTGATTTACGTGTCGCCAAAAAGCGGCCGCGCGGTATCCGCCGAGGCGGGGGAAGTTTATCGCGACAAACTCCTCCCGTTACCCCGGTTTTTGTTGGGAAATGCGGCGTCCGATAGCAATTCTCTAGGCGAAGGCTTGAGGTTGACGGGTTATTTCCTCGAGCGTCATGTCCTCTCTCCCCACGGTCATCTACTACCGGATGCTCGTAGCCGAATTGCGCCTCGGCCGCTGCATAACCTGTAAGCGTTGGCTTTCAGGGTTTAATGGGCGTGTTGATTACCCTCTGACCAGAATTCACCCCCGGCGCCGAAACCAAACCTAAGGCCTAGCCAGACAGCGTGCGCGTTAGCTTCGTTGGTGGCCGAACTCAGCGAATCCATATTGTCGTAATTGTACTGTAGACGCAGGTCGCCGAGCGGCGAGAAGGCCCAGCGCAGCATTGGGGAGAACCGGTGTCTGTTGGATCTGTCGTTATCCGCATCGCGCAACGTTACGCCGTCGCCATTTCCCGAGGCGAATTCGTATCGTAGTCCAGCCGAGAATTTTGGCGCGAAGCCGTAGATGGCCTGTGTATAGAAGCCGTAGTCTTTGACTTCTGCCGAGGGTAGTCCTGCATCCGCAGCGACGTCTAGATCGTAGCGCCGATACAGAGCTTCCGATTGCCAAAGTAGCGTGCGGTCGCCTGAAAGTTTTCGTTCGAGCCGTAAGTCGGCCCCTAGGATGAAGGTCGACGCGTCGTTGCCTGTTGCGTTTGGCCCGGTGAGAGCGGAGATGCCGAAGTCGAAATGGGATTTGCGGCCCAGTTTCCCATGGGTTTCCAAACGGGCAAGGTATACGAGATCGGATAGGCCAGATATTTCCTGATTCTTGAAGGTACGCCCGCCAATCGTCTCGTCTGCGGCAAGGAAACTCTTCATCGTTTCGCCGTTCGGGTTGTAAGCCCCTCCATGAAAACCGAATGGAGTTCCGGATAATTGCCAACCGACCCGAATACCGGTTTGGCGAATGCCGTCTCCGCCAAACATCCGCGTCAGGATGACTGGCTGATCAATGAAGTCCCAATCGTGCACATGCAATGGATTGAAGGCGCCAAATTCAAGAAATTGCTGTCCCGCTTCCACTTCTAAGCCGTAAGGTAAACTGTTGGTTCTCAAAAATGCTTCCTCGATCTCGACTTGGGATGTGCCTGTGTGATCGATGAAAAAGGCAGAATGGAATTCAGTATCAAAGTATCCATCGGCGGATCCGGTCATTGAGAAATCGGCCGTTTGCAAAGTGAAGCCGGTGCCGTCCGGGTCATGGCCTCCGCCTTGAAGCGCGCGGGAAGTAGCGTTTACCTCGGAGGAATAGCCCGCGACCGCCGCGACATTTATCCCGATTGAATTCAGGCGGATGGTTGTGTCGCCTACCTTTTGGGCGAAAATACTCTTCTTTTTATTCGTTTGATCGTAACCTGCTTCCTGTGGCGTCTTGGAAACGGTCGCACCGCCAAGTGACTTAATTTCGGTGGCCATCCGTTTCATCAGTCGATCCTTTTCTTCATCCCGCTTCAAGAGGTCCTTGAGGGTAGCTTCTAGTAGTTTTATCCGCTCGGACGCGGTTTGTGCCTGTGCTCGATCAGGGAGAGCCGAAAAACAGACGAGACCGAAGATTAGGCCGACGCTGGCCAAGGCCGGAAAGTTTCGATTTTTTTTCATGATAATCTCCAATTGATATGTGATAACGTCACATTTAATGGAAGTGTAGAAGCACGTTTTGTCGTAGCTATTCGATTATTGCGCAGAAGCCCCGCAGTCGCGGATGGTGTCGGCTATATTTCGTATCAGTTGAAAATAGGCGTTGGGACCGGGAACAAGCGCCGCGCCCAGTGGATCAAGCGTCGCGATCCTAGCGCTCGTCCCTTCTGTGACGCTCGCGACCAATTTGGAATTTACCTGCGGTTCCTTGAACACGCATCGTGTGCGAGTGTCGACGATCCGTCTCCGAACTTCGTAAAGACGCCGTGCGCCGGGCAGACGGGATGGGTCGACGGTAAAGGAGCCAACTGCATTGGTCTTAAAGCGATGCTCGAAATACTGAAATGCATCATGGAAGACTATGTAAGGTACGTTTTGCACCGGTCCTAATGTACTTTGAACTTCTTCGGTGAGTCGCAGGAGTTTACGGTCAATTGATGCGGCATTCTTTTGGTAGTGATCTTTATTCGCAGGGTCTGATTCGGACAATACGGAAGCTATTATTTGTACGATGGTTCTGGCGTTCTGCGGATCGAGCCATAGATGGGGGTCGAAGTTCGAATGATGGTGCTCGCTATGATCTTCTTCATCGTGACTTTCCCAAGCACCGCCCTCGCGTGTTTTGAGTAGTTGCACATCGTTGACGTCAATAAGATCAACAATCCGTCCGTTGCCGTCCAACGTCTCCAAAGGTTTTACGAGGAATGATTCTAACTCTTCCCCTATCCAAAAGATTACTGTTGCTTCATTCAACGATCGAACGTCAGAAGGTCTTAACGCATAGTTGTGCGGAGTCTGATTAGGCTTGATGAGGAGATTGGCCGTTCCAATTCCTTCCATAACGCCTGAGACCAAGGAGTGTATCGGATTAATCGAGACCACCACGGTTGGACCTGCGGCGATTGCCGGGCAGCCAAACAGGAGAAATATGGCGAAGAGCGGTGTTGTCAGGCGTAAAGCATTCATGGGATTTATATTTTATGTTATGTTATAACATAGGTAATGCTATAGTATAGCATTGTCAAGAAGCAGGCTGTATGATGGCTCTCCTCAGTGACGATCTACGGCTCCAAGGGAGTAGATTGACTTTGATTGAATCCGCATTTCCAGAGCCCACTCACGATCATGATCAATGCGTGGAAGAGGCTGTAGCCGTTGCGGTGAGGATTTGTCGCGAGCGGGGTTCGCGGTTTACCGAACTTCGCCGCCAAGTCCTCGAATTCATTTGGACCAGCCACGAGCCTGTCGGCGCATATGATATTCTCGATATGATGAATGCCGAAAAATCCACCCGCGTAGCTCCCATGACGATATACCGTGCGATAGACTTCCTGATGGCCAACGGGTTGGTTCATCGTATTGCAAGCCGCAACGCATATGTCGGTTGCAGTCATCCTGATTCCCGCCATTCGGGCCAGTTTTTGATTTGCCGGGAATGTGGTCGCGTGGCGGAGATTGAAGAGGACGTAATTAGCAATGCGCTGCGGGACGGCGCAAAACGAGCTGGTTTCGATGCGGTCAGCCCGATGATCGAAATCGAAGGCCGCTGCCTAGATTGCCGCGATAATGCACATGACTGAAGCAGTGCCAGATGAGTTGAAGTATCCGAATGAAGAGTGGGGTGATTACTTAATTGAAGCGAGCGGTGTCAGCCTTTCCCTCGATGACCGTCAAATTTTGGACCGCGTCGATATCGGGATCGGAAGGCGTGAAATCGTGACGTTGATTGGTCCCAATGGTGCCGGCAAAACCATGTTGATTCGCATGCTATTGGGCCTTCGCCGACCGGATACCGGTGACATTCGGAGGATAGACGGCCTCACTATTGGGTATTTGCCGCAGCGTATCTCCGTCGATCCAACATTGCCGTTGACGGTGGAGCGGATGCTCGGCCTCACTAATTCCGTGGATCGGGAAGCGGGTCGAGCGGAGTTGAAGGAGGTCGGTGCCGAGCACTTGGCCGACGCTATGATGCACGATCTGTCCGGCGGGGAGTTGCAGCGGGTCATGCTGGCGCGAGCGATGCTTCGTAATCCAGACTTACTGGTACTAGACGAGCCTGTGCAGGGCGTCGATTTTTCGGGTGAGCTCGACCTTTATGAGCTCATCGCACGCATTCGCGACCGCCGGGGATGCGGTATCTTGTTGGTCTCCCATGATTTGCATTTGGTTATGGCGTCGACGGACCGAGTGGTCTGTCTCAACCATCACATTTGCTGTGCCGGTCATCCGGAAGCGGTAAAGCGGGATCCGGAATATCTTGCCCTCTTCGGAAGGCGGGCGGCGGAGAGTCTCGCTGTCTATGCCCATGTGCACGACCATGACCACGACCTCTCAGGCGACGTGCTGGGGCACGATCATCCTTGATGTTTGACGATTTTCTCCTTCGCGGTTTTTTGGGCGGGATCGGCGTCGCCATTGTGGCGGGGCCGCTTGGTTGTTTCGTCGTCTGGCAACGGATGTCTTATTTCGGCGCCGCCATCGCGCATGCCGCACTCCTCGGAGTGGCACTTGGCTTTCTGTTCGACGTGGAACCTTTGTTCGGTATTTTGGTGGTCGCGGTATTGTTCGCGATGGGTATCTTTGGATTGCAGCGCCACACTTATCTTGCTTCGGATACCGTGCTCGGCATTTTCGCACATGTCTCTTTGGCGCTTGGAGTCATCGTCGTCGGATTTATGGATAATCTACGTCTCGATCTGATGGGGTACTTGTTCGGCGATATCCTGGCGGTGGGGCATATCGACCTGATCTGGATCTATGTCGGTGGCGCGATCTCGCTTGGCGTGCTGATGATGATCTGGCGTTCTCTCCTGGCGATGACAGTGCATGAGGAACTCGCCGCCGCCGAGGGGATCGCGGTCGAGCGCACTCGTCTGCTGTTCACCCTGTTGCTGGCCATGGTCATCGCCATTTCGATGAAGATCGTCGGTATTCTGCTGATCATTTCCATGTTGATCATCCCTGCCGCCGCGGCCCGTAGCTTGGCCCGGACGCCCGAGCGAATGGCCATGATGGCGGTCTTGTTGGGTGTTTTATCTGTCACCGGCGGTCTTGGAGCCTCATTGCAATGGGATACCGCGTCCGGCCCGTCGATTGTCATCGTCGCGTTTGGTCTGTTTCTCCTTGCGCGGGCTTTTGCGTCGCCGAGATGGCGAAAATCGGGCTCCGAGCCCTAGGGAATGACGCCCTAATAACATCTAGGTATTGCGTGTGAAGGCCGCCTGCGTACTATATCTCGCAGGAGAATTGCCATGTCAGATCCACAGTCCGGCGGAGAAATCCGCCCTGTTCCGCTCGCCGAGGCGCTGTCGGAGCGCTACATGTCCTACGCCATGTCGACCATCACGGCGCGTTCACTGCCGGATGTGCGCGACGGGCTGAAACCGGTCCATCGCCGCTTGTTGCATGCGATGCGGGAGCTGCGACTCAACCCGGACAGCGGCTTCAAGAAATGTGCCCGCATTGTCGGCGACGTGATGGGTAAATATCACCCGCATGGCGACTCAGCGATCTATGACGCGATGGTACGTTTGGCGCAGGATTTCGCGGTCCGCTACCCATTGGTCGACGGTCAGGGGAATTTCGGCAATATCGACGGCGATAATGCGGCTGCCATGCGATATACCGAAGCGCGCATGACCGAGGTTGCGCGCCGACTGCTGGAAGGCATCGACGAGGATTCGGTCGATTTCCGCGACACATATGATGGCGAAGGTGCCGAGCCGATCGTCCTTCCGGCGAATTTCCCGAACTTACTGGCGAACGGCGCCGCGGGCATTGCGGTCGGTATGGCGACCAGCATACCGCCCCACAATGTGGCGGAGCTGTGCAATGCTCTGCTGCATCTGATCAAGTTTAAGAACGCGACCATCGATAAATTGGTCGAAATGGTGCAGGGACCGGACTTCCCGACCGGCGGCATTATGTGCGAGAGCCGCGCGGATGTCGTCGCGGCCTATAAGACCGGGCGTGGCGGTTTTCGCCTCCGCGCGAGGTGGGAGACCGAACATCTGAAGGGCGGGGCCTTTCGCATTGTCATCACGGAAATGCCTTATCAGGTTCAGAAGGCGAAGCTGGTCGAGAAAATTGCCGAGCTGATGTACAACCGCAAACTCACCATGCTCGACGATATCCGCGACGAATCGACCGAGGAAGTTCGCCTCGTACTCGAGCCGAAGACGCGCAATGTCGATCCGGCGGTTCTGATGGAATCACTGTTCCGGCAGACCGATCTCGAGACGCGCTTCCCCTTTAACATGAACGTACTGGATCATGGTCGGGTGCCGCGGGTGATGAACCTGCGCGAGGTTCTGCAAGCTTACCTCGACCATCGCCATGAGGTGTTGGTACGGCGCAAGAATTTCCGCCTCGGCAAGATCGAGCACCGTTTGGAAATCCTTGGCGGCTATCTGATCGCCTATCTGAATCTCGACGAGGTGATCCGCATCATCCGCGAGGAAGACGACGCTAAGGGCGAGTTGATCCGGGCCTTCAAGCTGAGCGATGTACAAGCCGACGCCGTTCTCAATATGCGCCTACGTCATTTGCGTAAGCTCGAAGAGATGGAGATCCGCACCGAGCACGACACTCTGACACAAGAGCGCACGGATATCATCGCGCTATTGAAGGACGAGAAGGCGCGCTGGGAGGTCATCACCGGAGAGCTCAAGGACCTGCGCAAGACGTTCGGCCCGGATACCGAATTGGGCCGTCGTCGGACAGAGATTGCCGGTCCGCCCTCTGCCGTGGTCATCCCGCTGGAAGCGATGGTCGAGCGCGAGCCGGT
>JABJCS010000278.1 GCA_018665505.1 Alphaproteobacteria bacterium | reverse complement strand
TGATGTTCTACATGGTAATTCATACGCCAATAAAAGAACGCTGTAATTGGACCAAAAATCATGGTATGACAGGTCATTCGCCAATCAGGAACATTCGGTTTCATACCTGAATGCTGTACAATTTCGAAAGACCTGGCCAAAAATGTGGCAAAAAAATAGCTCATTGATACAGTGTAAATAAGGACATAGAGTTTAAAATAAATGAACAATGTTATGAGTATCAGATGTCCTATCAGCTGGAGCCTGGACCACAGAAACATCTTTTTTCTTCGATGGTCATTCTTTTCAAAAAGCGGATCCCAGAAAAACAGGAACACAATCTCCGGCAATCACTCCCCTGCGGACACATGCGTGGAGCGTCTCTTGGTCGGGCTCGGTTCCATCAAGATAGGCTTCCATCGCGTCGTCATCTTGCTCGACGGCGGTTTCCACCAGCTTCGTGCGATATTCGGCAGCCATATCGGCCAAATCGTCCGGAATGTCGACTTCCTCGAATTCCGCCCCGAGATTTTCGTCTTTCCAGATGATCGCCTTCATCTTGACCAGATCGATCAATCCGACGAAGTCGGCTTCAGCGCCAATCGGCAGCTGCATGACCAACGGTTTGGCACCCAGGCGGTCGACAAACATATCGACACAGCGGAAGAAGTCCGCGCCCATGCGATCCATCTTGTTCACGAAACAAATACGCGGCACGCCATATTTATCTGCCTGCCGCCATACAGTTTCGGATTGAGGCTCGACACCGGCGACGCTATCGAAAACGGCGACCGCGCCGTCAAGCACTCGGAGACTACGCTCGACTTCAATGGTGAAATCCACGTGGCCAGGCGTGTCGATAATATTGATCCGGTGATCCAACCAAGAACAGGTCGTGGCGGCGGAGGTAATCGTAATACCGCGCTCTTGCTCCTGCTCCATCCAGTCCATCGTGGCATTGCCGTCATGGACTTCGCCAATTTTGTGCGAACGGCCGGTATAATAGAGGACGCGCTCCGTTGTCGTCGTCTTGCCGGCGTCAATATGGGCCATGATGCCGATATTGCGATACTGATCGATTGGGGTTGTGCGTGCCATCAGAAAAACTCTTTAAATTCCACTTACCAGCGATAATGCGAGAAAGCTCGGTTTGCCTCGGCCATGCGATGCGTATCTTCACGCTTCTTGACCGCCCCACCCCGATTATTTGATGCGTCGAGTAGCTCACCCGACAAGCGCTGCGTCATCGTATTCTCTGACCGTGACCGCGCATTCTGGATCAACCAACGGAAGGCCAAAGCCTGCGCCCGGTCCGGGCGCACATCGATAGGCACCTGGTAAGTGGCACCACCAACACGGCGGGAACGCACTTCCAATTGCGGCTTCACGTTATCGAGCGCCTCATGGAAGGTCTGCACCGGGTCGCTGCTACCGCGCCCCTGGATCGCGTCCAACGCACCGTAAACGATGGTTTCGGCGGTCGATTTCTTACCGTCTTTCATGACGATATTGATGAACTTGCTTAACACGACATCTCCGAACTTAGCGTCCGGCAAGATTGTCCGTTTTTCTGCACGATGGCGTCGCGACATGATTGCTGTCCCTGATCTCTTACTTCGGCCGTTTGGCGCCGTATTTGGACCGGCGTTGACGACGGTCGTCGACACCTTGCGTATCCAACACTCCACGGATGATGTGGTAACGAACACCAGGCAAATCCTTGACGCGACCGCCGCGGATCATCACCACCGAGTGTTCCTGCAAATTATGCCCCTCACCCGGGATATAACTTGTAACTTCAAAACCATTCGTCAGACGTATGCGAGCGACTTTCCGCAGGGCGGAGTTCGGCTTCTTCGGCGTCGTCGTATAGACACGCGTGCACACGCCGCGCTTCTGCGGGCAAGCTTCCAAGGCCGGAACCTTATTCCGTGTCGGCTTATCGTGGCGACCCTTTCGGACCAACTGGTTGATCGTCGGCATACGCTGCCCCTCAATTCCATCCAAACAGTTACCAGTCGCACCACTAAGCTAGTGTGCAACCAGCAAGGAGTTTGCCCCAAGCGCGAAAAATGCTCCGCTCCCCGGGCAAACCGGTTTCAATGACGACCGAAAACTCGGTCTTTATGTTTACTTCTGATTCCGTGGGACTGCGTCTAGGCTTGCCCCGGTTCTAACTCATCGAACCGACACCTACAGCCAGTCACCCCCGCGAAAGTCGGCGCATACTAGTTACGACCCTATGGAGCGTCAAGTAAAACATCCAAGAAAACTCAGACATTTCTAAGGTTAATCCGAAAAAAAGGCCGCAGGCGAATTAAGTAATTAAATTTCGCCAACGGCCTGATTTTTTCTCGTTCGTTGCGCCAATCGGCTTCGATTAGTCTGCTTCCGCCGCCGCCACTTCGACGGGCGCCTCGATGGCCGCCTCCTTGGCTTGCTCGGCGATGATGACCTTGTCGCGATCTTGCGCCACGGCGCGAATTTCATTCATGTGGCTACCCGTTCCTGCAGGAATGAGTCGGCCCACAATGACATTTTCCTTCAGGCCTTCCAACGTGTCGACCTTGCCGTTTACCGCGGCCTCAGTCAGTACCCGTGTGGTTTCCTGGAAGGATGCCGCAGAGATGAATGACTTGGTCTGCAACGACGCTTTTGTGATGCCTTGTAGAACCGGCGTCGCACTTGCAACTTCGCCTCCATCGGCCTTGGTCCGATCGTTAACTTCACTGAACTCCTCACGATCGATTTGCTCGCCATTCAGGAAGATCGTATCGCCCGGGTCGCTGATCTCCACCTTCTGAAGCATCTGGCGAACAACCACCTCGATATGCTTATCGTTGATCTTCACACCCTGTAGGCGATAGACGTCCTGGATTTCCTTGACCAGATAACGGGCCAAAGCTTCGACACCGAGAACCTCTAGGATATCGTGCGGCACAGGATTACCGTCCATCAGGAGATCGCCCTCGCGAACGTAGTCGCCTTCCTGCACGGTGATGTGCTTGCCTTTCGGAATGAGATATTCCACCGGATCGATATTCTCGCCGTCGGGTACGACCACAATCCGGCGCTTGGTTTTGTAATCCTTGCCGAATTCGATGCGCCCTTCCGTTCCACTGATAATCGCGTAATCCTTAGGACGACGCG
>JABJCS010000277.1 GCA_018665505.1 Alphaproteobacteria bacterium | reverse complement strand
GAGAACTGGGTCCTCGATTTGGCGACGGCGCGGAAACTCGGCCTCACCAGTAATGGCCGTGCGTCTCGTGGGACCTCATCACCGCCGTCGCCTAGCACCACCAATCTCTATATGACCGCCGGGAAGGCTTCGCCGGAAGACCTGATATACGATATCACTGAAGGGTTCTACGTGACCGAGCTGATGGGCTTCGGGATCAACGGGGTGACCGGTGACTATAGCCGGGGCGCTTCCGGTTTCTGGATCGAAAGCGGCAAGATCGCTTATCCGGTGAGCGAGGTCACTATTGCGGGGAACCTCAAGGATATGTTCCAGAATTTACGGCAGGCAGACGATCTTCGCTTCAAGTACGGAACCAACGCGCCGACGATCCGCATCGACGGTATGACGGTGGCCGGGAGCTGACCACATGAGCGATAACGCGTTTCGCATTGCCGTATTGCCCGGCGACGGGATCGGCGTTGAAGTGATGGATGCCTGCCTCGTCGTGTTGGAGAAACTCGAGGAGAAGACCAAGGCTTTCGCGTTGGCGCCGGAGACTCTGCCGGCCGGCGCGATGTGCTACCGCGAGCACGGCAGTGATCTGCCGGAGGAAACGCTCCGCAAATCCGATGAAGCTGATGCGATCCTGTTGGGCGCCTGTGGTTGGCCCGAAATCCGTAAGGACGACGGTACTGAAATTGCGCCGCAGATAGAATTGCGCGAGCATTTCGGTCTCATCTCCGGCGTTCGTCCCATCCGGGCAATTCCAGGTGTGCCGCTGCCGCTCTCTGATCCACGGGCCAAGGATATCGACCTCGTAATCGTCCGAGAATCCACTGAAGGTTTGTTTAAGGGGCGTGAGAACGGCGTCGTCATCGATGACCGAGAGGCGCGGGACACGCAGATCATCACGCGCTCCGTGTCGGAGCAGCTGTTCCGATTTTCCTTCGAGCTGGCACAAGCACGAAAAGCGCGCGGCAAGCCGGGTCGCGTCACTTGTATCGATAAAGCCAACGTTCTGGCGTCGATGGCATTCTTCCGAAAAATCTTCGACGAAATTGCAACCGAGTTTCCGGACTGCGAAGCCGATCATCACTATGTCGATGCGGCGGCCTTCGATCTCGTTCGCCGTCCGTGGACTTTCGATGTCATGCCGACCGAGAACATGTACGGCGATATCATCTCCGACTTGGCGGCGGGGCTGATTGGCGGCATGGGGTTCGCGCCGTCGGCCGATATCGGCGACGGGCACGCGGTCTTCCAGCCCTCGCACGGCACCGCGCCGGATATCGCAGGGCAAGGTAAGGCAAATCCGACAGCGATGATACTTTCCGCCGCGATGATGCTCGATTGGCTCGGTCGCCGCCACAACGAGCCTGATTGCGTGGAAGCGGGCGCATTGCTGGAGAAGGCCGTCGATAATGCTTTCGCGGGGGGTGAGTTGCGCACCGCGGATTTCGGTGGTCCGGCGGGCACAGCGGATGTGACGAACGCCGTGTTGGCGGGGATTTAAAAAGGCTCCCTCAGCCTCCCCCTCTCACGCGACGGGAGAGGGCGAAATGCTCCTTGATCCCCGACTCCGCCGCTCTTAGGTTTAACGCATGGGCCATGGTCACGATCATTGCACGCCGCCGGGTGCCACCCACCGGAATATCTTGTGGGCGGTACTGGCGATCAACGCGTCGATGTTCGTCGTCGAGATGACGGCAGGGATCGGCGCCGGGTCTTCCTCGCTACAAGCAGACGCCCTCGATTTTCTCGGCGATTCAGCGAGTTACATTATCAGCTTGATGGTACTGACAGCGAGCCTCCGATGGCGTGCCGGGGCAGCGATGCTTAAGGCCGCCTCGATGACCGCGTTCGGGCTCTGGGTGCTCGGCAGTACCATCTGGTATTTGATGCAAGGCGGAGTCCCAGGTGCCATGGTGATGGGTTCGATTGGAACCTTGGCGCTCGTGGCGAATGTCGTGAGCGCGGCGCTCTTGTTCGGGTTCCGAACCGGCGACAGTAATATGCGCTCGGTCTGGCTGTGCAGCCGCAACGACGCCATTGGCAATGTCGCGGTAATCTTGGCGGCGGGCGCGGTCTCTTGGCTTGGCAGTCGGTGGCCCGATGCCATCGTCGCCTTCATCATGGCCGGATTGGCGCTGACGGCGGCGTGGAAGCTTTTCCACCATGCGCTCGCGGATTGGCGGCATGAGCATCAGGCGCCGGCGGAGTAGGTCTCCCATTCTCGTCCTTCCGGGGGCATAGCGACCCCGGCATGATCGAGCGTCCTTACAGCCGCGCCAGGCAGGCCGATGCCGCCGCATCGATGATAGAGTCGACGTCGATGCCCACGGCCTTGTACAAATCAGGAATATCGCCCGACTGGCCATAGCTCTCGACACCGAGCGGGGCAACGCGTTGGCGTCCGACAGAGCCGATCCAGGAGAGTGTCGCCGGGTGACCGTCGAGCACCGTGACCAGTGCGGCGCGCGGGTCGAGGGCTGAGAGCAATCCGTCGATATGGGATTGCGCGGCTTGTCCCTGTTCGCGCTGGCGCCGTGACGCCATCCAATTCTCATGCAAGCGGTCCGGAGAGGTGACGGCCAACAGGCCCGCGCCCGGCACGTCGTCGAGAAGAGCTTCGTGGGCGGCGATCGCTTCGGGTGCGATGGCACCGGTATAGACGATGGCGAGTTCCGCGCCGGGAGCGGGGGGCTTCAGCCAATAGCCGCCGTTGCAGATATCCTCGTGCAGGGCGTCGGTCATCTCCCGTTGCGGTTGTTCGATCTGGCGTGTCGTGAGACGCAGGTAGACGGAACCGCCGTCTTTCTCCTGCATGTGCCGGAATCCCCAAGCCATGATCGAGGATAACTCGTCGACAAAGGCGGGCTCGAAATAAGCGAGGCGATCAAGGCCGATGCCGACCAGAGGCGTGCCGACCGATTGATGGGCGCCGCCTTCGGGCGCAAGCGTGATGCCGGAGGGCGTGCCGACGACCATGAAGCGCGAATCTTGATAGCAGGCATAGAACAGCGAATCGAGGCCGCGGTTAACGAACGGATCGTAGAGCGTGCCGACGGGTAGAACCCGTGCGCCGAACAGGGGCTCGGAAAGGCCCGCCGCCGACAGCAACAAGAACAAATTATTCTCGGCGATGCCGAGTTCGAAATGTTTGCCCGTATGGGTGCGCACCCATTTTTGAGCTGAGACAACTTGTTCCTCTCGGAAAACGTCTGCGCGTTCCTTGCGATTAAATATCCCCATCTGATTGACCCAGGGGCCGAGATTGGTGGACACGGTGACATCCGGCGACGTCGTAACGATGGCATCCGCCAACGCGTCGTCATGACGCGCGATGTCATAGAGAATTTGGCCGAACGCGAATTGGGTCGCGGCCTTCGCGGTGGGCTTGGTCTCAAAGCGTTGCGGCACGTCGACGATGGGGGCTACGTGGCGGCGCTCTTCGGAGGCGGCGAAAGGCACCGTTTCGAGGAAATCGGCCAGCTCTTCCGGGCGCGCGTCTAGACCCGCATAAGGGTCCCACTCCGCACCGTCGGCGATCTGCATGTATTCCTTGAACTCGGCCATTTGATCGAGGCTCATGAGACCCGCGTGATTATCCTTGTGGCCCTGCAGCGGCATGCCGAAGCCCTTGATCGTATAGGCGACGAAACATTGCGGTTGATCCTTGTCACCGGCTGCGTGAAAGGCCTCGAGGATTGATTCCATATCGTGACCGGCAAGGTTCGTCATCAAGGCGTGCAGGCTGTCGTCGTCATGGCTGTCGAGCAGAGTCTTGAGACCGGAGGTGCCGCGCAGACCGCGTTTCAGATGATCGCGCCAGGCGGGGCCGCCCTTGAAGGTCAGCGCGGAATAGAGATCGTTCGGGCATTCGTCGATCCAACGCATAAGCGGCTCACCCGCCGGGCCTTCGAAGGCGGCTTCCAGCTTCTTGCCGTATTTCAGCGTGACCACGTTCCAATCCATCGTGCCGAAGAAGTCTTGAATTTTAGTGAACAGAAATTCATTGATCACACCGTCGAGGCTTTGGCGGTTATAATCGATGATCCACCACAGATTACCGACCTTTTGCTTCCAACCTTCGAGCAGAGCTTCGAAGACATTGCCTTCGTCCAATTCGGCGTCGCCCATCAGCGCCACCATGCGGCCCTTGCGCACGCCGTCGGCCATGCGGCCATGGGTGTGGGCGTAGTCTTGGACGAGGGAGGCGAAAAGTGTGGTCGCGACACCGAGGCCGACTGAGCCGGTGGAGAAATCGACATCATGCGTATCCTTGGTCCGCGATGGATAGGATTGCACGCCGCCGAAAGCTCGGAAGTTCTCCATCTTCTCCCGTTCCTGGCGACCCAATAAATACATGATCGAATGGAAAATCGGGCTCGCATGGGGCTTCACCGCGATTCGGTCTTCGGGGCGTAGTACGTCCATATAGAGCGCGGTCAACAAGGTTGCCGCCGAGGCGCAACTCGCCTGATGCCCGCCGACCTTCAGGCCATCGCGCGCGGGGCGTAAATGGTTGGCGTTGTGGATCATCCAGGCCGAAAGCCACAGGATCTTCTTCTCGATCTCCTGCAACATTTTCAGGCGTTCGGCGGGGACAACCGGACTACTGTTGGGATCGATGAGGTGCAATGGCGTCGACATGTTTTTGGCTCCGTAATTTTATCAAAGATATCCGATTGGCACCGGTTGATCCTTGCGAAAATTGCGGAGTGTCGGTCTAATTCAGCAAAATTGAACCAAAACTTACCCTGAATGAGAAATATTATGCCCAATACGGAATTGGATGCGATAGATCGCCGGATATTGGCTGTCCTGCAGGAAAACGCCCGCGTCAGCAATGTGGAACTGGCGGAAGCGTCGGGCATCTCGGCCTCGCCGTGTTGGCGTCGGGTGCGGGAATTGGAACGCACCGGTGTGATTTCGCGTTATGTGACGCTGGTTGACCCAGCGGCGGTCGGAATGACCTTAAGCGTCTTCATACAGGTGTCTCTCGAGAAACAGGTCGAATCCGCGCTCGAGGATTTCGAGCGCGAGATCCTGGATCGGCCCGAAGTAATGGAATGCTATCTGATGACCGGCGACGCGGACTATTTACTGCGGGTCGTCGTCGCCGATTTAGGAGCCTACGAACGGTTCTTGATGGATCATCTCACCCGTATCCCGGTGGTCGCGAATATCCGTTCCAGCTTCGCTTTGAAGCAGGTGAAATACCGCACGGCGCTGCCGGTCGACATGTCGGAATCGCCTTGAACTTGTGCAAAATCCTTGCTTTTGGCACGACTCGGGCTAATCTCTCGCTCAACCGAGAGGCGGCAGGGGTCGTCTCAAGCATGATGTTGGAGATTACGTGGCTAAAGAAGAACCCATTGAATTCAATGGCACGGTGACCGAAGTGTTGCCGAACGCCATGTTCCGCGTGGAACTCGAGAACGGACACCAACTCCTCGCCCATACTTCCGGGAAGATGCGCAAGCACCGCATTCGTATCCTGCAGGGCGATAAGGTAACGATCGAGATGACGCCCTACGATATGTCCAAAGGTCGTATCTCTTACCGCTTCAAGTAAGCGCTTTCGATTGAATACCGGTTAGTCGTCGGCCTAATTTTTGGCCGGGTGATAACGTGCGACCCCCATCTTCACCAACCAGACGAGCGTCAGCGTGAGCCTGTCCCGGGACGCGTCCGGCCATTGCGCCAAGATGTCCCCAACCTGATGCGTTCTTTGCAGAACGTTCAGTAGCTTCGGCAGGTCTTCCAATTCGATCAAGTGAGCCGGCAAGAACATATTCATGCGATGTCGTAAGCGCTGGGCCAATTCTCCG
>JABJCS010000029.1 GCA_018665505.1 Alphaproteobacteria bacterium | reverse complement strand
GGCGAGGTTAATACCACGCCCCGTATAGGCGCCATGATCGTGAATGATTTCACCCCGAATACCGAGCAGCTTACCGTCGCTGTCAGCGGCGACCTCGATCTCCCAGTATTGATCACGTTCTTGCGTCGTGGCGACGAAATGTTCGCGCCTATCCTCGATCCATTTGACTGGGCGGTCGAGGATCATTGACGCCAGACAGAGCGTCACGTCCTCCGGATAGAAGACGAGCTTCGGCCCGAACCCGCCACCTATATCAGGAGTCACGACCCGTATGCTATCGTCATCGCGTCCCAACATATCAACCAGCGTGCGCCTAGCCGCATGCGGCGTCTGGGTCGAACACCAATATGTGAGGAAATCCTCCGTCGAATCGTAATCGGCGATGCCACCGCGACATTCCATCGAATGCCCGCCGCCGCGATGCTGCCAGAGTGACTCCTGGAAGACATGAGGAGCCGACGCGAAAACACCGTCGACATCGCCATAGCCGATATCGAATTCGGAGAGCAGATTGTCTGGCCCGTCGCGATGCACCAAGGGCGCGCCGGGTGCCAGGGCGTCGCGGCAATCAGCCATGGCGGGCAGAGGTTCGTAGTCGACCTCGACCAGCATTACCGCATCCTCGGCGATATAGCGGTTTTCCGCAACCACAATGGCGACGGCTTCGCCTACATGGACGACTTCGTCACCGGCTAGCGCCGGACGGTTGCGGTTCTGCTTGTAGAGTTTGCTCGGTAATCCAACGACGAGATATTCGTTGTTGAGGTAAGGCGTCAGGTCGGCGCGGGTTAACACAGCATGGACGCCTGGCACAGCCAAAGCGGCGGACTTATCGATCCCGCCAATTGCAGCGTGCCCGAACGGACTGCGCACGAAAGCGGCCTCCAGTATGCCGGGCCGCGAGATATCGTCGATAAATCGTCCAGCCCCCCGCAGCAAGTCCGGATCTTCCAGTCGGTTTATCTTGCCTCTGCCGTCGTTGTCTTCGCTCACTTTGACCTCTGCTCTTCTCCACAGCGCCAACTTTAATCTATTGCACCAATCCCCACAAAACACCGGCAACCCAGCGAAAGGATGGCGAGATGAGACGTCCGCCATATATTCAGTTTGATTGGCAAGGAGTGCAGCGAATAGCGGGAGCGCGACCATGGAAGACCGGTCATCACGTTGGGTCATCGAGGAAGAAGTAGAACCCGAGACCCCGAAACCCGAATGGTTCGAGAACGCGGTCGGGATGGCACCGACATCGCATAGGGTTACCGTTGAAGATTGCCCTATCCACTATCTACGCTGGGGGCCTGAAACATCGGAGAAGCCGGGTCTGCTGTTCGTCCATGGCGGTGCCGCGCATGCGCAATGGTGGTCCTTCATCGCTCCCTTCTTCGCCGAGGATCGTCCGGTCGCGGCCATCGATCTGTCGGGCATGGGCGAGAGCGGACGCCGCGACGAATACACCAATACGCTCCGTGTCGCGGAGATGGCGGCTGTCATCGCCGATGCCGGCCTCGGCGCGAAGCCAGTCGTCGTCGGCCATAGTTTCGGCGGTAACATGACGACCTGTTTCGGTCATCACCACGGTGCGGACCTCTCCGGCGTGGTCATTGTCGATTCCTTCGTGCGGCCGCCAAGCGAGGGCGATGACGGATCGGGCGGACCGGGACGGCCCAAACCGTACTTCCCGAATAAGGAAACGATCGTGCGGCGCTATCGCCTCTCTCCATATCAGCCGTGCGAGAACGAGTTTATCGTCGACTTCATCGCCCAGCACTCTGTCGTCGAGGAAGAACGCGGCTGGACCTGGAAATACGATGACAATGTGCGCGGCCGTGGTACCCGAGACGAGCCGCTCGCCGACTACCTGCGCGACATGGCCTGCCCAAAGGCATTGTTCTATGGGGACGAGAGCGTTTTCCTGACGGACGGTGCGCTTGAATTCACGAAAGAGCAGTACGGAGACGGCGACCATGTCATCGAAATCCCCGCATCGGGTCACCATTTGATGCTCGATCAACCGATTGCCTTCGTTGTCGGCCTGCGTACGGTTCTTGCCGGTTGGGGCGCTTGAATGAATGACAGGTCGTCTCGATGGCTCATCGACGACGCCGTTGAGGAATCTAAGTCATCTGCGCCCGAATGGTTCGAACGGGCGATGGCGGATACACCCCGCTCACACCGGATTAAGGTCGACGACTGCGACATTCATTATCTGAGTTGGGGCCCAGAGACCTCCGAAAGACCGGGCCTTCTGTTCGTCCATGGCGGTGGCGCACATGCGCAATGGTGGTCCTTCATCGCGCCCTTCTTCGCGGAAGATCGCCCGGTCGCGGCCATAGATCTCTCAGGTATGGGGGATAGCGGGCACCGGGCGGATTACGGCAGCGCAGTACATATTCCGGAGATTGCGGCGGTCATCGCGGACGCAGGCCTTGGGGAAAACCCGGTCGTCATTGGCCATAGTTTCGGTGGCTATATGACCATGTGTTATGCGAACCGACACGGCGACGACTTGTCAGGCGCGGTGATTGTCGATGCCGCGATCCGGCCCGGCACCGAGGACCGAGATCAGCCACGCGCCGCCTATGATAGACCGAAACGGTATTTCCCCGATAAGGAAACCATCACCGGGCGGTTCCGCCTGGTCCCGGAGCAACCGCGCGTCAACGAGTTCCTGTTGGATCACGTGGCCGCGCATTCAGTGCTCAAAGAGGAACAGGGGTGGACCTGGAAATTCGATATCGGCGCGCGTGGTGCCGCCCATTTCCAGGAACCGCTTGGCGACTACGTGCGGAATATGCCGTGCCGCAAGGCGCTGATCTATGGGGCCCAAAGTGCCATGATGACGCCCGAAGTCGTCGGTCATATGAAATCGTTGTTGGGGCCGGAAGACCCAGTCATTGCCGTCCCCGGCGCTCACCACCACCTTACTGTAGATCAGCCAATCGCCTTCATCGTGGCGTTGCGCAGTCTCCTTTCCGGTTGGGGCCTATAATTCATGAACACCACCACCGACGACACTCGCACCGAAATCAAATGGGTTTCGCAAAACAATAAACTCGTCCGTTACGAAGATGCGAAAGTTTCCGTGATGGCGCCCGGCCTCACCTTTGCCGCATTGGTGTTCGAGGGCTATCGCGCCTATTGGAACGAAGAGAAGCAAGACCTCTTCATCTTTCGGCTCGACGATCACAATAAGCGGCTGGCGTTCTCGATGAACTTGCTGGAGTTGGACGATCCACCTTCGATCGAAACCTTCAACAATGACATCATTGAAACCATAAAGGCGAACGAGTTTCGCGGCGACACCTATATCCGCCTACAAGTCTATGTCGACGACTGGGGCTCCATGCTCGCCACTGGGCCTGTCGGCAGCTCAGTAATTTGCCGGCCGCGACCGCGTGTCGCCGACTTCGAGACCGGCAAGCAATTCATCATCAGCAGTTGGCGCCGCAATGGCGAGAACGCCAACCCACCCCGCATCAAGGCGTCCGCCAATTATCTCAATAGTCGCCTCGCGGGATTGGAGGCGAAACGCCAAGGAGCCGGCGGCGCGATTCTGCTGAACGAGGACGGCACGGTCAGCGAGGGACCCGGCGGTTGTCTGTTCGTGATGCGCGACGGTGTCTTCATCACACCGGACGTCACCAGCGGAATTCTGGAAAGTGTTACCCGGCGAACGATGCTGGAGATGGCGGGATCGATTGGCGTGGAGACGGTAGAGCGCAGGCTTGGCCGGACCGAATTGTATCTGGCGGAAGAAGCGTTCTATTGCGGTACCGGCCAGGAGATCATGCCGATTACCGGCCTCGACGGCCGCCCCGTCGGCGACGGCACACCGGGTCCGGTCACCCGTAAACTGCAGGCCGCCTTTGACGACATCGTGCGCGGCCGCAACGACGCTTTCGCTCACTGGCTAACCCCAGTCTACAATGGCTGAGCAAAGTTCGGTTATCGATCCGATCCGGCTCGGCCTGATTTGGCAGCGCCTCAACGGTATCGTCGATCAGGTCTCCGAGACCTTTATTCGAGCTGCATTCTCCACCGTGGTGCGTGACAATTACGACATGGCCTTGAGCCTGTTGGACCGGCACGGCCGTCAATTCGTGCAATCCCGGCGCAGCATCCCGAGTTTTATCGGCACCTTGCCCCGGACACTGGAAGCCGTGCTGGAGAAGTTCCCGGCGGAAACATTGAAGCCCGGTGATGTGGTCATCACCAACGACGCCTGGATCGGCACCGGTCACCTGAATGACATCTCCATGATCTGCCCGATCTTCGCCGACGGACGGTTGATCGCCTTTGCCGGCAGCACCGCCCATACAGTTGATATCGGTGGTGCGCCCTCGCCAAGCGCCCAGGATTGTTATGAGGAAGGCCTCTGTATTCCGATCTGCAAGATCGTCGAGGAAGGCCAAGAGAATTTACTCGTGCTCGACTTCATCAACGAGAACCTGCGCGCGCCGAGCGAGACACTCGGCGATATCCGGGCGCAGTTCGCCGCCTATTACGACTGCCAGCAAAAACTGTTGAAGGTCTTGGAGGAAGAGAGCCTGGATGATTTCGACCAGGTCATCGACGAGATTATCACTCGCTCCGCGAGGAGCATGCGGGACGTGATCGCCGATTTACCAGACGGATCGTATAGCGATTCGTTTCAGGTTGACGGTTCCGACGCTCCGCTGACCATCCGGTGCACCGTCACCATTGCGGGCGACGCCATTGATATCGATTTCGCGGGCACGTCACCGCAGATCAAGTTCCCGATCAACAGCGTCATGAACTACACCTACGCGTATTCGTGTTTTGCGCTGAAATGCCTTTTGGACCCGTCGGCGCCGAACAATAGCGGATCGTTCGAAGCGGTGACCGTCCGCGCGCCCGAAGGATGTTTGTTAAACGCGAGCCGCCCCGCTCCGGTTTGGGGCCGCCACCTTTCGGGACATTACGCGCCGCCAGCGATTTTCGGCGCCTTGAGCGCTGTCCTACCGGACCGGGTCATCGCCGAATCCGGCTCTCCCTTATGGAACGTGTATTTCAAAGGCGTCGATGAGAAGAACAACACACCCTTCGTTAAAATGTTCTTCATGAACGGCGGTCATGGCGCGCGGCCGAACGGCGACGGGCCCGGCTGTTTGAGTTTTCCGAGCAACGTCTCCAACCAACCGGTCGAGTTGTTCGAAGCGCAAGCGCCGCTGTTGGTCACCGAGAAATGTTTTATGCCCGACACCGCTGGTGAAGGAAAGTTTCGGGGCGGGGACGCGCAACGGCTCTCCTTCAAGTCGCTGGCAACGGAGCCGATCACCATGACCATCCGCCACGAACGTATCACCTATCCGCCGCGTGGCCTGCTCGGCGGCCAGAGCGGTGCGCCCGGATTGGATCTCGTCAACAATCAAATAATCCCCGCCAAGTCGCGACAGTTGCTAAAGACCGGCGATGTTGCAACCTTCCAAATGCCGGGCGGCGGCGGCCTTCATTCACCGGACGGACGAACCCGAGATGCGGTAGAGCGAGATGTCGCACGGGGTCTTTTGAGCCGGGAGAAGGCGAACACGGTTTACGATTTTGACGGGACATCTAGCGCCGATGAGTAAAGTACGTATCGGCGTCGATATCGGCGGCACCTTCACGGATGTAGTGCTCTGGGACATCGACGCCGGAGAAACCCGGAACACCAAACTGCTAACCACACCAGACGATCCATCGCGCGCGGTGATGGACGGCATCCGGCGCATCCTGAACGAACACAGCATCGCACCGGCGGATGTCGAAGCGGTCATTCACGGAACCACCCTGGTGGCG
>JABJCS010000276.1 GCA_018665505.1 Alphaproteobacteria bacterium | reverse complement strand
GTCGCTTCAAGGGCCGCCGCTTCCGTTGCAGGTTCGGCTGCCGCGACTGCAATTTCCGGAACAGCCGCAATTTCAGCAGCAGGTGCTTCCTGCTCACCGGCATCAGCGCCACTTGCAAGCATCTCAGCTTGCAGTCCGTCGAGAACCGCACCGCTGATCAATTCGCAAAAAAGACTGATGGCGCGCATCGCGTCATCATTCCCCGGAATCGGATAGGTAACACCTTCTGGGTTGGAATTACTATCGATCACTGCGATGACAGGAAGACCCAATTTCGTCGCTTCTTGAACGGCGATGTCTTCCTTATTGGTGTCGATGATGAACAAGATATCAGGTAATCCGCCCATCTCCTTAATTCCGCCTAAGGCTTGATCCAACTTGGCGCGCTCGCGCTCGACCTTCAGCAATTCGCGCTTTGTCAGGCCGATATCCTCGACAGCCAGTTGTTCTTCAACCGTGCGCAGGCGCTTGATGGAATTAGAGATCGTCTTCCAATTCGTCATCATGCCGCCGAGCCAACGGTGATTGACGTAGTATTGCCCACAACGCGAGGCGGATTCCGAAACGATTGTCGCTGCTTGCCGCTTCGTGCCGACGAAAAGAATGCGTCCTCCGCCCGCTGCGACATCGCGTACCGCTTCCATCGCCCGATAAAGCATCGGGACCGTTTGTTCCAAATCGATAATATGAACGCCGTTTCGTTCACCGAAAATGAACGGTTCCATTTTCGGGTTCCAGCGCCGCGTCGTATGGCCAAAATGGACACCAGCTTCCAAGAGCTGACGCATCGTAAAAGATGGCATCGCCATGATAATTTCCTTTTCCGGTTAATCCTCCGCGGGCTTTGGTCGTTACCGACACCGGAGCGAACGCACTTGATATGTGAAGAGGTCCGCGAGCCCACGTGTGAAGTTAAAGCGCGGGGTATAGTCTCAGATTAGTATGATTGCAAGTGGTTGAGTAACGTTTTCCCCTACAAATCAACGACGTCGACGACGCCCGAAATGGACTTGATCGCCGAGCGTATTGGCGCGGAAATCTGATAGCCCTGGGGCAGGTCCATCTCTATTTCCCGCAAGTCACGATCAAGGACCAAACTGACGCGTCCCCTACCCCGAACACCATGTTCATGCATAACGCCGGAGAGGCTTTGCAGCGCCTCTACATCCCGCAGGAATATCTTCAAACCAGCCACCGCTTCCATGGCCGCCTCATCCAAGGCCTGGATCGAGTTTGCCGACAGGCGAATGTCGTCGCCTTTCTTTTGCACATCGACTGACACCAATAATGGCGTCCCGGATTCCAAGAGGTCTCGACTTTTGAAGAGTAATTCAGAGAAAACCATCAATTCATAAGAACCGCTGGCATCCGACATCTGCGCAAATGCCAACCGGCCACCACGAGCCGAATTCATGAATTTTCTGGCGGAAACGATGCCCGCCATGGTCACACGGCCTCCCCTCACCCGACCGGCCTGAACATCAGTCCAATCCACCACCCCTAACCGGTTCAGTGTTTGGCGATAGGATTCCAATGGATGTGCGGAGAGATAGAACCCAATGGCGTCGTGTTCTTGATGCAGGCGTTCCTCGGTCGACCAGTCGTCGATATCAGGCAACGGTGGTTTTGCTTGATCCCCGAATCCATCACCGAAAAGATTGACCTGATTGCTCTCCCGTTCATTCTGCATGGCATGGGTATGCCGAGTCAGCATCTCCACCGCCTCAAATACCTGACGGCGGTTCGGGACAACCGTGTCAAAGGCGCCGGCACGAGCCAAATTCTCGATTTGGCGTTTGTTCATGACCTGCGCATCAAGCCGTTCAGCGAATTCGTATAGATCCTTAAAGGGACCATTCTCTTGGCGCTCGTTGATCAATACTTCCATCGCTGCGGCACCGACATTTTTTACAGCTGATAGTGCATATCGAACGGCGGTTTCACCTTCGTCCAATGTCTCAACCGAGAAATAGATGTCTGATTTTTGTATGTCAGGTGGCAAAAGCTGGATTTTTTGGCGTTCCAATTCGACCCGGAAGAGACCGAGCTTGTCTGTGTTGCCAGCATCCAATGTCATCGATGCTGCGAGAAACTCAACTGGATAATTCGCTTTCAGATAGGCCGTTTGATACGCCACGAGCGCATACGCCGCCGCATGGGATTTGTTGAAGCCGTAACCGGCGAATTTCTCGACCTGAACGAAGATGTCCGCGGCCGTTCCCTTGTGAACACCATTCTCAACCGCACCGTCGATGAAATTCTTCCGTTGAGCCTCCATTTCGGCCCGAATTTTCTTACCCATCGCGCGACGTAACAAATCAGCACCGCCGAGCGAATAACCCGACAACACACGCGCAATCTCCATCACTTGTTCCTGGTAGATCGCAATGCCGTAAGTCTCGTTCAGCACGCTTTCCAGCAATGGGTGGAGGTAATCTATATCTTCTTCGCCGTGTTTGCGGCGGATGTAGCTTGGAATATTGTCCATCGGCCCTGGTCGATAGAGGGCCACAACGGCGATAATGTCTTCAAAACGGTCGGGTCGCAGCTTTTTCAGAACATCCCGCATGCCGGAACTTTCCAGCTGGAACACTCCAGCCGCGTCGCCCTTGCACAGCATGTCGAAGGTTTTCTTGTCGTCGAGTGGGATATGCGCCAAGTCGATCTCGACATCGCGATCCTTCAGCAGGTCGACGGCCTTGTCGAGAACAGTCAGTGTCTTGAGACCAAGGAAGTCGAACTTCACCAGACCCGCCATCTCAACGTATTTCATATTGAATTGCGTCACGGGCATATCGGAGCGCGGATCGCGATAGAGGGGGACCAACTGATCCAGAGGCCGATCGCCGATCACCACACCCGCCGCATGCGTCGAGGCGTGTCGGAACAGACCTTCCAGCTTCAACGCCATGTTAATCAGACGCTCTACGCTCTCATCCTCTCTCTGCATTTCGCGGAGTGCTGGCTCTCCATCGATCGCTTCCTGCAACTTCACTGGGTTTGCAGGGTTGTTGGGCACCAGTTTGGAAATGCGATCAACTTGCGAATACGGCATTTCCAAAACGCGCCCGACGTCCCGTAGCACCGCTCGCGCTTCCAATTTACCGAAAGTGATGATTTGCGCGACGCGATCATGCCCGTATTCGTTCTGCACGTAGCGGATGACCTTGTCGCGCCCGTCCCGGCAGAAATCGATATCGAAATCCGGCATTGATACCCGTTCGGGATTGAGGAATCGCTCGAATAGTAATCCCCAACGAAGCGGATCCAAATCCGTGATTGTCAGTGCCCAAGCGATCACAGACCCCGCGCCGGAACCGCGCCCAGGCCCTACGGGAATATCGTGACGGCGCGCCCATTGAATGAAATCGGCGACAATCAGGAAATACCCGGGGTATCCCATCTGATTGATAACACCGAGCTCGAATTCAAAACGCTCGCGATACGGCACGGCCAGCTCTTCTCTTTTCGCTTGATCGCTCTCGTCCCCGTAGACTTGATCTAATAATCGGGCCTCGAGTCCTGCTTCCGCCAGATCGCGGAGCGCCTGCTCTTCCGTTCTGCCATCTAATTGCGGGTACGCCGGTAGAATTGGCGCTCTTGTATCCGGCATGAAGGCGCAACGTTGCGCGATCACTAACGTATTGTTGATCGCTTCCGGCAGGTCCGCGAACAGAACCCGCATTTCTTCCGCCGACTTAAAACGATGGTCTGGCGTGGCGCGGCGGCGATCTTGTTTGGATATCGGCACGCCCTGCGAGATACACAAAAGCGCATCATGCGCCTCGTACATGCTTTCGTCGGCGAAGAATGCCTGATTGGTCGCCACCAATGGTAAGTTATGACGATACGCGAGATCGATGAGATCACCTTCAATCCGGTTCTCTACTTCTAAATTATGTCGCATCAATTCGACGTAGAGTCGGTTCTCGTAAATCGAAGCCAAGCGCATCAACACTTCTTCGGCGGCGGGCCCCTGTCCATTCGCGATGAGGCGTCCAACAGGACCGTTTGGGCCGCCCGTCAGCGCGATGATCCCTTCGCTCCGTCCCGGAAGGTCTTCGATATCGACTTGCGCCGGCTCGCCCGCATCAGAGTCGAGAAAAGCCTGACTAACCAACGAAAGGATGTTCTCGTATCCCTTCTCGGACTGCGCCAATAGCACCAATTCATCGGGTGGTAAAAACCCGGCGTGTATATGACGGCCGCCATTTCCAGCATCCGTTCGCCGCAAGCCGAGTTGTACACCAATGATCGGTTGTACCCCGGCGCTGCGAGCGTCAAGCGACAACTCAAGCGCACCGAACAGGTTATTGGTATCAGTGACACCAACAGCCGGCATCCGGTGGCGCTGGCAGAGCGCGATCAAATCCTTCACGCGCAATGCGCCTTCGGACAAGGAGTAAGCGGAATGAGTGCGTAAATGAACGAATTCGGCGTGGGGCATATCGTTATAATGTCATGTCGTGGCTGGGTGCATATCCATGAATATATAGCGGGTTCGCGACCACAGAAACACAATATACAGCGTTACACTGCGGAATCTTTACAAAATCAATTTTGGCCGCCCGCGACTCGCCATCTCGGAACCAAATCAAGGGCGCAGGATTTCCCAACACCACAATCAAACAATATTGCTTTATGGCGGGCCGCCGTCTTGGCGCGCACCGATACACGGGATTGGAGAGAAGCATGGCATCGATGAGCCGGACGATATCGGCCTGGGTAGAGGACCTAACGTTTGAGGATCTACCGCCAGAAGTGGTGGACCGCGCCAAGGGCGTGACACTGCAAGCGCTCTCCTCCGCCTTGATCGGCCACAGAATGCCGGAAGCTCAACAGGCATTGGCAATGATGCTGGAAGAGGAAGCCGGCGGCGGCGGTGCGGCGACATGCCTTGTGACCGGTGCCCGATTAACCAAGGCAGGAGCGGCCCTCGTTAATGCAGAGACAATCTTCGCCGGAGGCAAATGGGATACTTTCCGTATGCTCACACATCCCGGTTGCGCGATTTTGCCTGCCGCCCTCGTCGCGGCGGAGACGACCGGTGCGTCGGGCAAGGAGTTCCTAACCGGAGTCGCGGCCGGTTACGAAATCATGGAACGCATGGCCTCTGACTTCATACCAACCGTTATGTCGCGCGGTTTTCACTCCGGTCCGGTCTTCGGCATCTTCGGTGCGGCGGTCGCGGCGGCGAAGATCATGAAACTAGACGCCAACATCATTCACGGTGCGATCGCGCAATGTGTCAACCTAGCGAGTGGTAATCTCGAAGGGATTCGGAGCGGCGGCCGGGCCTTACGCGAGGGGGGCGCGGTTCGAAACGCGCTCCTCGCCATCGCTATGTCGAAACATGGGGCACCCGGTGGCGAAACCATATTGGAAGGGGAAGCCGGTTTCTATCACTCCTATACCGGCAACAATCTCGGTATTCTGCGCTATAGCTTCACCGCTGATAATAAAACGAGCCTCGATAAAATCACGGCCGACCTCGGCCAAGATTGGATGTTTCTGGAGACGCTCTATCGCATTTATTCAACACCCGGATTCAATAT
>JABJCS010000275.1 GCA_018665505.1 Alphaproteobacteria bacterium | reverse complement strand
GCCATGACCCGCCAAGCTCATGGCGGTCTCAATCAACAGGCTATCGCCGCCATAGAGAACGCGATGCTCGACGTGAAGGCCAAATCCCTCGGTGTGCCTGTCTACGACCTCCTCGGGGGGGCGGTGCGGACCGAACTGCCGCTCTACTGGTCGCATTGCGGCACCTACCGGATGATCGATGCCAACGCCAAGGCGATGGGGCGCAAGGTCTTTACCGGATTGGACGACGTGATCGAATTGGGAGCGGAAGCGAAAGAGCGTGGATTTGCGGCGCTCAAGACAAATATATTCCGCTTTGGCGAGACCCCGCCCCTGCACTTCCCGGGTTTCGGGCGTAAGGACGGATGGCCGGAACTGAACGCGGATAAGAGCCTGATCGACGGGTTGCGAGAACAATTAGGCGCTTTCCGCGAAGGGGCCGGCCCGGATATGGGCATCCTGCTCGACCTCAACTTCAACTTTAAGACTGAGGGATACTTGCAGATTTGCCGGGGCCTCGATGATCTCGGTCTGTTCTGGTTCGAGATCGACCTCTACGATCCGGAATCGCTCCGCCACATCCGCAACAGCCTGCAAACGCCCATCGCCTCTTGCGAATCCCTCTTCGGGTTGCGGGGCTTTAAGCCGTTCCTCGATAACTACTCGATGGATGTCGCCATCGTCGATGTGCCATGGAACGGGATTTGGACGTCGCTGAAGATCGCCGCGATGTGCGAAGCGCACGAGATCAATTGCGCACCGCATAACTTCTACGGCCACATCTCAACCCTAATGAGCGCACATTTCTGTGCCGCCATCCCGAATTTCCGGATCATGGAGATCGACATCGACGATGTCCCTTGGAAGGACGAGATCGTCACCAACCCGCCGGTCATCGAGAACGGCGTGTTACAGGTGCCGACGGGGCCAGGCTGGGGCAGTGAGCTGGATGAAAAGGTAATCGCCGCCCATCCGCCGAAATAACCTGCTCGTCATCCCGGACGCGGTATCGATCCGGAATTACTGCCTGAGCCTACAAAAGGTAGATCCAGATCAGCGTCATTCTCAGGCAATAATTCCGGGTTCGCTTCGCACCACGGAATGACGGTATGAATAAACGTGAGCAAGCTTCGCTCCTACTAACGAATTGCGGATTCCCTATGACTGCTCCTGACGCCCCCTGGCCCGTCTTTCGCGAAAAGACCGGGCAACTCCCCGACGGCACCGAATATGTCATCCGCGTGCCGGAAAAGTGGAACGGATTACTGATCCGCGATCTCGATTTCGCGAGCGGGCTCGTCAATCCGGAGAGGGTAGACCGGTTCCGTGACATGGCGACGCGAGGCTACGCCATTGCCGGGACGGCGCGTCATCGTTTGCGCCAATGGCAATACGACCCGGCGCGTGAGATCACTAATCACGACCGCCTGCTGGATCTGTTCGAAGCCACCTACAACACTCCCAAACGTGTCCTACAGTACGGATGCTCAGGTGGCGGGCATTTGGCGCTCGCGATCTCAGAGGATTTCCCAGCGCGGGTTGACGGCGTTGTCGCCCTCGCCGCCCATGTACCGGTCTGGCTAATGAATACCTTTCTCGATGGATGGTTCGTGCTCAAGGTGCTGCTGACGGAATACTACGTCGGCGCCGGTCTCGGCCGCGCCGGGGATTTGGTGATCGCGGAACTGCCCAACGACGGCAGTGCTCACCCGACCGGCCACGGCATGGAAGGCAAAATACCGGACGCTTGGCGCAAAACCTTCACGGCGGCGCACTCGGACGGGCTTGGCCGGGCCCGCATTGCCCTCGCCTTCGCGCTTGGCCAATGGGGTGCCTGGGTCGCGGACGACACGCCACAGCCCTCTCTCGACGATGCGGAGGCGCTGCAGGAGGCCATGTATTACTCCGCCCTGCGTCTAGCGCAAAGCCCCGGCGGCGAGGCGCGGATCATGTTCGAGAACGCGGCACAGGGCCAACAGCTCTCCTGGAACACGGATGTCGATTACGGCATGTTTTTGGAGACTGCCAATCCCGTGCTACGGCGCGCGGTCGAGACACTTTACGACAAAGCGGGCGGGGATCTGGCCGGCGACCTGGAGCGGTTGGCGAAGACGCCGCGTATAGCCGCCTCCTCCCATGCGCTCGATTTCTGGGCCGCTCCTGGGCGTAACACAATAGGCCAACCGAAAATCCCAGTGATGCGGCTCCACATGGTCGGCGATTACCAAATCCCCTACACGCTGATGTTGGGCTATATCGACGCCGTCCAGGCCAACGGCTGTGGAGGGCTGGTGCGTACCGCACTGGTGCGCTCCACGGGACACTGCAATTTCGCCACCGCCGAAAGCGCCGTCGCGATAGAGACGATGCTGGCGCGACTGGAAACGGGAGATTGGCCTGACACCAGCCCTGAGGCTCTCAACGCGCGGGCATCAGCGCTTGATGCGGGCGATAACGCACGTTTCATGGAAATGGACGGGTATGAAGTGCCACGGTTTAACCGAACTTGGGTGCCGGCGTAGCTCCCAAAACCGTCATTCCGGACGCAATCGCGATCCGGAATTATGACCTGAGACTAATCGTCGGAATAGCCTGAGCAATGTGAAACTCAGGCTATAGTTCCGGGTTGACTTCGTGCCCCGAAAGGACGGAAATTTGGTCGAATATTGCGTATTATCGCCCAGCCCGTACCAGTTTCCCCGGCAACGCGCCCGTATGCTCGCCACGCTCGAACACCGTCTCGCCAGCGACCATAGTGGCAGCATAACCGTCGACACCCTGGACCAACCGCTTCCCGCCCGCCGGCAGATCATTCACCAGATGCGGCGGATGGATACGCAGCCCCGCGTGGTCGATCACGTTGACGTCGGCCCGCAGCCCCGGCGCAAGGCGGCCTCGATCCTTAAATCCGTAAAAATCGGCAGTCTCCGCGGTTTGCGCCTTTACCACCGTCTCCAGCGGTAGGCCCGGCCCGCGTGAACGATCGCGCGCCCAGTGGGTCAGCAGATATGTCGGCATGCTGGCGTCGACGACCGAGCCGCAATGCGCCCCGCCGTCGCTCAACCCTGACAGGGTCGCCGGGTCGAGCAGCATTTCCCGCACGTCGGACAGATCGCCCGCGACATAGTTCGTAACCGGGCAATACAGGAACCGGTCGAGGCCTTCGATGATGTAGTCGTAGGCGACTTCCTCCACGGTGCGGTTGCTCTTGGCTGCAATGTTGACCACGCACCGCTCCTCGGAAGGTTCGTAATCCGCATCTGGGCCGAAGGTGTACATCCGGTCCCAGCGCGTAATGGCGCGTACGCGGGACGGCGATAGACGGTCCATCGCTGCCTCCGACATTTCCGCCTTCAAAATACGCTCCCGCACGGCAGGATCACGCATCCGCGCTAGGCGATCTTCCGCCGACAACGATCGGAGCTCTTGAAAGGCCGCGTTAGCAGAGAACGGTGTGAGTGTCGCACCGACGCCGAGCAGCACACCAACCGGACGGCAAGCTACCTGCCCGGAGAGCGGAGCCCCCGCTGCCCGCGCCTTATGAATACCGGATATCAGGCGCTGCCAACGCGTCGGGTCACTGATGTTCTGAGTGATCAAGAACCAGACCGGACGTCCTGTCTGCCGCGCCAGATCCGTGAGCCAAGCCATCTCGGCTTCCTCATTCTCGAACTCGGTGTTGATACCGAAAGCGCCGTGATCAAATCCGGCTAGAGCGGAGCCGATCCCCATCATCTCGTCGACCTCGGAATAGCGGCTCGGCACGAACCCGCCCGACAGAGTTTTGTGCGAATTGGTGAGCGAGGTCGTGAAGCCGAACGCCCCGGCGGCAAGCGCTTCCACGGTCAGAGCCTTCATCGCGGCGATATCCTCCGCCGTTGCGGGCTCCAGATTGATCGCCCGCTCTCCCATCACATACACGCGAAGCGGCAGATGGCCGAGCTGAGCGCCGACATCGATGGTGCGCGGCTGGCGCTCCAGGGCGTCGAGAAATTCGGGGAAACTCTCCCAATCGTAGGTGACACCTTCCTCAAGCGCGGTGCCCGGGATTTCCTCTATCGCCTCCATCAGGTCGATCAGCTCGCGATGATGCTCCGGCTTGACCGGTGCAAAGCCGACACCGCAATTCCCGAACACCGTCGTGGTGACCCCATGCCAGGAGGACGGCGCCAAGATCGGGTCCCAAGTCGCCTGCCCCTCGTAATGGGTGTGCACATCAACCCAACCAGGTGCAACCAGCAGACCATCCGCATCGATCTCGCGCGTGCCCGGGCCAGCCTTCCCGCCGACCTCGACAATCCTGCCACCTTCAATAGCAATATCGCCCGTATAAGGCGCGTCGCCGTTGCCATCGACAATGGTTCCGCCGCGAATGACTGTATCGTGCATTGTCCCGTGCTCCCCATTTTTTCCAATAAATTGACTCTATGCCGCGAGATAGCGAGCGCAACCAGTGACATCTGTTCGCACACATAGCCATCTTGCTAAATAGTGGCAGCGAATGATGTAATTTTTACCAGTAACAATAGATAAAGCTGAACGACTGCCCAGGATAACCAGCAGGAGGAGAATTATTGGATATCGGTAATCTCTTTTGGGGCTGTCCCAGATAACTAGCCCATATTTGTTCTAACCCATTGCCTTAGCTGCGATAATTGGGCTGATGG
>JABJCS010000274.1 GCA_018665505.1 Alphaproteobacteria bacterium | reverse complement strand
TGTTGGAGTTCGTCTTCGGGCCGATTTGGGTTTGGTTGTTCGTCGATGAGGTGCCGACGCAACTGACTCTCATCGGGGGTTCGCTTGTGATCAGTGCGGTATTGTTCCGCGCGCTTGCTGAATTGCGCAGCGCTGGGCGCGAATAACATTAGTGATGGGTGTCGCCGTGCCCGATCTCAAGCTCTTGCAGGCGCCCGTCCGCCTGCCGGGTAATTTTTTCACTGATATTCGGATGATGCTTCATGAGATTGCGAAAATCGGTTGCCGGGAGCGAGAGCAATTGGCAATCCTTATTGGTGATCACCGTCGCCGTTCGCTCGATGTCCTTCAGCAGGGCGATCTCACCGAAATACTGACCTTCTTTCAAACGTACGGGGGTCGGTGTGATTTCGACCTCGACCTCGCCCGACATGATGAAATACATGGCGTCGCCAGCATCGCCGTGATGCACCACCACGCGATGCGCGGGGACGCCATGCGGGCGCAGAAGGCGGGTAATTTCGGCGATTTCCCCGGCATTTAAGTCAGAGAAAAGCGGCACATCGGCGACGGTTTGCCACGTGACGAGAAAGTTGCGTCGCCGCATCTCGCTGGCAAAACCACTGGCTAAAATGCCCGCCGGCATGGCGAAAGTCGCTACACCCAGGATCATAATCAATCCACCGAAGACGCGGCCAAGTTCCGTCGTTGGCGTCATATCGCCGTAACCGACCGTCGCGACGGTTACGACCGCCCACCAGATCGTTGTGGGGATTGAACTGAAACTCTCCGGTTGGGCTTCATGCTCGAAACGGTACATCAGGCCCGATGCCAGCACGACCAAGATCATCAATAACAACAGGACGGAAATTAGGGAGCGGGCTTCGTTCCGCACCACTTGTGTCAGCAGGCCGAGACTGGCCACGTAGCGGGCGCTCTTGCAAAGAGAGAGGAGTGTAAGTTCGCCGATTTCACTATGAGACATCGCTCCCGTGAAAATCAGGAAAATGGGCAGTGCCGACAATAGATCGACAATACCGAGGCCGGAGGTGAGATACCGTCGACGGTAAACCCAGGCGTTAACCGGGCGCAGCTCTTGCTGAGGTGCGAGCCAGATACGAAGGAGATATTCCGCCAGAAAGACGGTGCCACACACCCAATAAACGCCGTTCGCAGCGTCAATTGTGCGCGGTGATAGGGAGGGAACGGTAATCGTGGCAAAAGCCGTTGCCGCCACCACGGCCGCACCGAGGAAGACCGTTGCCATCCCCATTTGGGACGGGCTCATCGAGCTCGACGAATCGAGCAAATAAGCTAGGCGCTGGCGACGGGTCAGTTCCATTCGGGTATTATACCGGCCTTTTGTATTAGAAGATCGAAATATCCACTTCTTGCGAGGTGATGAATTCGAGCAGCGCCGGAGTGCCGTTCTTCGTTTGCTCTATACCGCGTTGGATGGCCGGAATGATATCGTCGGGTGCTGTCACGCGCTCGCCATAACCGCCGAAGGCGCGTGCCATGGCGGCGTAATCGCCGGAGATATCGGTGCTGCGGTATTTCTCTGTCGACACCGGCATGACTTTCAGTTCGATGGCCATGGAGAAATTGTTAAGCAAGATCGAGAGGATCGGAATCCGCTCACGCACCGCCGTCTCGAAATCCATGCCGGTAAAGCCGATCGCCGCATCGCCCCAGACATTGACACAAAGCTTGTCGGGGCAGGCGAGTTTGGCGCCCATCGCGAGACCAAGGCCGTAGCCCAACTGCGTTGTCTTGCCCCAACCGATATACGAAAGCGGCGTCGTCGCCTCCCAGAATGGCGAGAGTTGATCGCGGGGGCTGCCGGCATCATGGGTGATGACGGTGTTCGGCCGGTCCACCGTCTTGGCCAGGTCCCAAAGCACCCGGTAGGGATCCAGCGGAGCGTCGTTGCAAGTAAGCTTCGGCATCCATTCGGCGAGCCAAGCTTTCTTGCCCTCCGCGATCTCGGCAGTCACGGCAGACGTGTCCGGCGGCGTTTGTCCTTGGGCCTTCATCTCGGTGATCAAGGCGTCGAGCGTCAACGCGGCGTCGCCGACCATGGCGTGCTGGCTCACCACATTCTTGTTCAGGTCGACCGGATCGAGCGTTGAGTGGATGATCGTCTTTCCCTTCGGCATGGTGACGCCGAAACTCGTCGAGGTGAAGCTGCAACCTATTCCGAAAATCAAATCGGATTTTTGCAGGAAATCGTGCACCGTGCGCGGCATCGAACGACCGCCGGAGCCGAGAGAGAGCGGATGATCCTCCGGAAACGCGCTTTTGCCTTCGAGGCTGGTGGTGACGGGCGAGCCCATCAGCTCGGCCAATTCCTTCAATTGCGGCCAAGCTTCCGCGTAGTGGACGCCTTGACCCGCATAGATGACGGGTCGATTGGCGCTCATCAGCATTTTCGCTGCCGTCTTGACCGCTTCGGGATCTGGCCCGCTGCGCGTGGTGTAGACTGGAGTGTAATCGATCTCGCCCTCGAAATCCTCGGCAAGCACGTCGGTCGGCACTTCGATCAAGACTGGGCGGCCACGGCCATTGCGGAGTTGCGTGAAGGCGCGGCGCATGATGTCCGGGATATCTTGGACATTGGTGACCGGTTCCGTCGATTTCGTGACGTGTTTGAAATTCAGTACCGAATTGAACTGTGGGTCGGTGTGCGCGATGTTGCGCGCATAGCCCATGGGCATGACCAGGATCGGCACTGATTCGCCGTAAGCTTGAGCCACGCCGCCGAACGCGTTTTCCGCGCCGGGGCCATGTTGCATCAAGAAGACACCAATCTTCTTGCCGCTGGTCATCCGCGACATGGCGTCCGCCATGTGCAGGCCGATGCGTTCCTGTCGGACGATGATGGGGCGGATATCGGCCCGGGCGGCAAATTCAAGAATATGGTTCACCGGATACCCGATGACGATCTCGACACCCTCGCGTTTCAGAATTTCCGAAATGGCTTCGGCGGATTTCATGGCGTTCTCCCTCCATCGACGCGTATATGACAGTTTTAATCTGCCTCGAATTGAGCGCGAGACAAACGCAAACGATCAAATGGCGTTGATTTTCTGTTGGACGGCTCCGAAATTTGATTCGCGAGTCTTCATCGCCGCTCTATATTTCCATCAAAGGCCGGGGTTTGTGCTCGGCTCTTGCCGTCCGCTGTGTGGCGCGGCAGGATTTGCGGCAACGGAAGATCAACAGTTTTACCAAGGGCAGTCAGGATATGAACGACGCAGTGATTCCCGCAAACGGCGAGTATAAATGGGTTGGCAAACGGACGGCCCGGCCCGACGGCGTCGACAAGGTGACGGGCCGTGCCGCGTATGGCGCGGATTTCAGCCTGCCGGGCATGTTGTACGGCGCGGTTCTGCGCAGCCCTCACGCCCATGCGCGTATCGTCAAGATCGATACCTCGAAGGCGGAAGCATTGAAGGGTGTGAAGTCGGTCATTACCGCTGCCGATTGGCCGGAAATTCCCGATTCGGAGAAGACGAAGGGCACCGCGCCGGTGAACTTCCAACATCTATCCGACAATCTGATGGCGCGGAAAAAGGTTCTATATGATGGCCACGGCGTCGCGGCGGTGGCGGCGACGACGCTGCAGATCGCCAAGCGCGCGGTGAAATTAATTGAGATCGAGTACGAGGTTTTGCCGCATGTCATCGACGTGTTGGATGCCTGCTCGCCGGACGCTCCGGTTCTGCACGACAATCTGTTTACCGCGAATGTCGATCCAAAACCGACGAAAGCCTCGAACGTCGCCAACCGGGTCGCCTTCTCGATCGGCGATATCGAAGCCGGGTTTAAGGACGCGGATGCGGTCATCGAGCGCGAGTACACCACTAAGCCGGTCCACCAAGGCTATATCGAGCCGAGCGCATGCGTCGCGAATATGTCGGAAGACGGCACGGCGACGGTGTGGTCGAGCAGCCAGGGCCAATACATGATCCGGCAGTATTGCGCGGGATTGCTGGAAGTACCGGCATCGGACATTCGCGTGACGCCTGCCGAAATCGGCGGTGGGTTCGGCGGTAAGACAACCGTTTGGCTTGAGCCGCATGCCTTGCTGCTGTCGCGCAAGGCCGGCAGCCCGGTTAAGATGCAGATGACCCGCGACGAGGTATTTCGCGCGTCGGGTCCGACGTCCGGCTCCTGGATGAAGATCAAGGTCGGTGCCAAGAAGGATGGCACCATCACCGCCGGTCAGGCCGAGTATAAATTCCAGGCAGGCGCCTATGCGGGCTCGCCGGTGCAGCTCGCCTGTATGTGCGGCTTCACCCCCTACGATATCGCCAATGTCGAGAGCATCGGCTACGACGTCGTGGTTAACCGCCCGAAGGCGGCGGCGTATCGTGCACCGGGCGCACCGATCGGCGCCTACGGGATCGAGAGCGCGCTGGATGAATTGGCGCGGGAGTTGAAACTCGATCCGATGGAGATGCGCCTGAAGAACGCGGCGAAGCAGGGCACCAAGACCTCCTACGGGCCGACCCTGGGCGTCGTCGGCAATATCGAGACGATGACCGCCGCGAAGGACCATCCACATTACAGCGCGCCGCTTGGCGAAAATCAGGGCCGGGGTGTGGCGTCTGCCTTCTGGTTCAATGTCGGCGGCGAGACCAGTGTCGCGGTCAGCCTGTTGGAGGACGGCACCGTCATGGTGACTTCGGGGTCGCCAGATGTCGGTGGCTCGCGGGCCTCGCTCTGCAACATGGCGGCGGAAGTCCTCGGGTGCGATGTGAAGGACGTGAAAGCGATTATCGCGGACACCAGTTCGCTCGCTTATAACCGGCACACCGGCGGCAGCCGCGTGACCTTCGCCGCCGGGATCGTCGTCATTGAGGCGACCCAGGATATCGTCCAGCAACTACGCGAACGCGCGGCGATGATTTGGGATATCGATGTCGAAGCTGTGGTGTGGGAAGAAGGTGAGGCGCGTCCCGCGGGACCGAATGCGGGTGAGTTCGAACCCCTGAGTTTGGCTGATATCGCGGGCAAGACGATTGAGACAGGTGGTCCTATTGGAGCGCGTAAGTCGAAGAACGTGCAAGCGCCAGGCCCGGCCTTTGGGACCCACATTGTCGATGTCGAGGTAGATAAGGAAACCGGCCATGTCACGATCCTGCGTTATACGGCGGTGCAAGATGTCGGCAAGGCAGTCCATCCAAGTTATGTGGAAGGACAAATCCAAGGTGGTGCCGCGCAAGGTGTCGGCTGGGCTTTGAATGAAGAATACATATACGACGATAAGGGTCGGCTCGAGAATCCGGGCTTCCTCGATTACCGCATCCCCGTGGCATCCGACTTGCCGATGATTGAGGCGGTGATGGTCGAAGTTGCGAACCCGACACATCCCTTCGGTGTCCGGGGTGTCGGTGAGGTGCCGATCATTCCGCCGATGGCTGCCGTCGCGAACGCGATTGAAGATGCAATCGGTGTGCGGATGAAGGACTTGCCGATGTCGCCGCCGAGAATCCTCGCCGCCATTGACGCTGCGGATTGAGGGACGGATGGCGAATGTTATCTTGAACCGGGAAATTGCCCGTCAATTCACCGGTGGTGAGACGGAAATTAAAGTCCTGTCCGACAATATCCGGGCTGTCATCCGGGAGCTCGACGCACGATTTCCCGGTGTCGGCGCGGTCTTGCGCCATGATATGGCCGTCGCCATCGATGGAGAGATTTATCAGGACGTGTTGATGGAAGCGGTCGGCCCGGATAGCGAGGTCGCGTTTATTCCCGCCATCGAAGGCGGCTAGCGGACAAGACCTTCCTTAACGCCATCTGAACGGAGAGAGCCAATGAAAATCGGCGTGATATTTCCCGCATCCGATAAAGGAATGCGCGTCCAGGAGCTGGCCTCTGAATTGGAAGCGCGTGGCTTCGAATCGCTTTTCATTCCCGAGCACACGCACATCCCGGTGAATACCGAGAAGACATTCCGTGGTGGCACCGAGCGGATGCCGAAAAGCTATGCCGAGATGATGGACCCGTTCACTGCCTGCATGGCGGCAGCGGCGGTGACTAAACGGCTGACGGTCGGCACCGGAATTTGCCTGGTCCCACAGCACGATCCGATTGTGCTCGCGAAAACCGTCGCCACGCTGGATGTGCTGTCCGAAGGTCGTTTCATCTTGGGCATGGGCGGCGGCTGGAATGTCGGCGAGATGAACAATCACGGCGTCGTCTATGAGACCCGCTTTGCACAACTGCGGGAACACGTGCTGGCGATGAAGACGCTGTGGACCGAAGAGGACTCCGAATACCACGGCGAGTTTGTCGATTTCGGGCCCGTTTGGTGCTACCCGAAACCGATGCAGAAGCCGCACCCGCCCTTGCTGCTGGGCGGCGAGACGGATCATACGTTGCGCCGTGTCGTCGAGTATTGCGATGGTTGGTTCCCACGGCCCACCCATGGCTTCAATCCGGAGAAAGACATGGCGCGCTTGCATCGCATTGCCGCGGAGGCCGGTCGCGATCCGGCGACGCTCTCCGTCACGGTGTTTCGATTGCCGCATGAGAAAGACGAGATCGCGCGCTACGAAGCCGCGGGAATCGAGCGCGGTCTACTACAGTTCCCCGGATTAAAGCGGGATGAAATTTTACGAAGCTTGGATACTTTCGCGCCGCTGCTCGGTTAACCGGGCGGACTTGCGCATCACAATCGTTAAGGAGAAAAGGCCATGAAGGCTGCTGTCATTACGGAAAATGGACTGGAGATAAAGGACGTACCGCAACCGGAACCGAAGGCGGGAGAAGTCCTGATCAAAGTTGCGGCTGCGGGGCTTAATCGAGCCGATCTGTTGGCGCTGCAGGGGGCACGAGGATTTACCGGCGGCGGTGTTGGTGGCCGCGAATGGTCAGGCGAAGTTGCGGCTCTCGGCGATGGCGTTACTGAGTTGTCGGTCGGCGACCGGGTGATGTGTACCGGTGGCGGCGCGTATGCGGAGTATGCGGTGACAGTTGCGGGGCGCGTCTGGAAAGTGCCCGGCAATAATATGAGCTTGGAGCAAGCGGCGACGCTTCCGGTCTCCCTGCAGACCATGCACAACGCGATTGTGACCGCAGGCCGGTTGGAGAAAGGCGATAGCGTGTTGATTCAAGGTGCGAGCTCCGGTGTCGGCATTCTTGGAATGCAGATCGCCAAGTCCATGGGGGCAGGTCTTGTCATTGGGACGTCGACCCATGAAGGCCGTCGCGCCAAGCTGACCGAATATGGCGCGGACATGGCGCTCGATTCGAAAAGCCCAGATTGGGCCGACAAAGTATTGGAGGCGACCGATGGCAAGGGGGTCGACCTGATCGTCGACCAAGTTTCCGGCGGCGTGATGAACGACAATCTGAAAGCCACCCGTATTCTCGGGCGGATCGTAAATGTCGGTCGTCTCGGTGGGTTCAAGGGTGAGCTCGATTTCGATCTGCACGCAGCCCGGCGCATCGACTATATCGGTGTCACCTTCCGCACCCGCAGTGAGGAAGAAGTCGCCGAGATTATTCGTCTGATGAAAGCCGATCTCTGGGGTGCCCTTGAGGCGGGTGATCTGTCGATCCCCATCGATAGGGCCTTCCCGCTGGAGGAAGCGGTCGAGGCGCATCAATACATGAAAGACAATCAGCACTTTGGAAAGATTCTGCTGACCGCTTAGGAAGATGCATGGCTGATCGGGACGCGCTCAACGACCTGCTGTGCCGGTTCTTCCGGTCCTTCGACGAGAAGGACTGGAAGGCGATGCGGTCGTGTCTCGCTGATACGGTTTGGACGGATTATTCCTCTTTCCGCGATGTGGAACCGGAAGAGATATCGGGCGACCGATACGTGGCGCAACGAGAGGCAGCCCTCTCTGCGCTCGACATGCAGCATAATTTTCTGAACTTGCGGGCGGAGATCGACGATGCCTCCGCGCGGGGTTGGTGCAACTACATCATCCATCGCTTCCATCCGGATTTCGACGGACGGAATGATGCGTTCTTTCATTCTTACGGACGCTATGAATTCGGCTTTTTGCAAGTCGACGATGAGTGGCGGATATCGGCGATCCGCCAGATCTTGTTGCGAAACCACGGCAACCCAGAAATTCATGGAGCGACACGGTCGGTGGAGAATACCCGGGACGTTTGAGATCAGGCAGCCGAGCGCTATGCCAGCCGTTCTTCCAGCCGATCTTCCAGCCGTTCGCAAAGTGTGCGGATTACCTTTAAGCGCGCGAGGCGTTTGCTATTAGCCTCGACCAAGGTCCACGGGCAATCCTCGGTGCTTGTCCGCTTCATCATTTCGTCGACCGCGCATTCGTAATCGTCCCATTTCTCCCGGTTGCGCCAGTCTTCGTCCGTCAGCTTCCAGCTTTTGAATGGAATCTTTCGACGTTTCTCAAACCGTGCCGCTTGTTCATCCTTGTCGATATGCAGCCAGAATTTCACCAACAGGACGCCGTGATCCGTGAGCTGTTCCTCAAACCCGTTGATCTCGTCAAAGGAGCGTTCGTACTGGTCGTTCGATATAAAATTCTCCACATGCTCGACCAAAACGCGGCCGTACCAACTGCGGTCAAATATTGTGAAACGTCCGGCCCGCGCGAGGTGACGCCAGAACCGCCAGAGATAATGGTGCGCGCGTTCCTCGTCTGTCGGCGCCGAGATCGGGATGACGCGGTAATCGCGTGCATCGAGGGCTGCCGTCATTCGCCGGATGGCTCCACCCTTTCCGGCGGCGTCCCATCCTTCGAAAACCAGAACGGTCGAGAGCGCATCCGATCTGGCGCGGCGATAAAGGCCGTGAAGCCGCGTTCGCAGCGCCTTCAATTCAGTGCCATATTGGTCGCGGGATATCGTTGGCGACAGATCAAGTTGCGATAGAACTTCGGGCGCTTCAGTTTTCAGCGGCGCACGTTGTCGCACGGGTTTGCGCGTCTTATTGGTCTTGATCCGTCCTTCGATGGCGTTGGCCAACGTGGTGAGGACGGCATGGGCGCGGAACGGTGGATTGGCGGCTTCGACGATATGCCACGGCGTCTCCGGTGTGTCGGTTCGGGAGATGAGTTGCTCAGCCGTATCGATAAACCGGTCGTAGCGCTCCCAGTTCTTCCAATCCTGTGCGGTGATTAGCCAATGCTGATGCGGATCTTTTTCCAATTTCTTGAGACGCTTCTTTTGCGCATTCCGGTCCAAATGCATCCAGAACTTGAGGATCAATGCGCCGTCATCTGCCAGCGTCTGCTCGAAGGCGGCCGCTCGTTTGATGGAGGCATTGAAAGCCTTCTTACCGATGCGACGATAAACCCGATCGACCAGCGGTGTCGTATACCAGGCACTTAGATACAGGCTGATTTGTCCTTTGGACGGCAGGTCTCGCCAATAGCGCCAGAACCGCGGTCGTTCCGCTTCCTCGTCGGATGGTGGTCCATAGGCGCGGGTGACAATCCAGCGGGGGTCCATCCACTCGTTGAGCAATTGGACCGGTTCGCTTTTGCCGGCACCGTCCACGCCGGCAAACAGCACGATGACCGGAAAATCAGCGGCGCGCAGGGATTGCTGCAATTGGACCATGCGCAGGCGCAGGTCCGGCGCCAATTCGTTGAACGCTTGCTTCGATAGTTTTTGTCCGCGTTCGGCCGCTTCGAACATAGAATCCTCCCCGACGCGTGGGATCGACTATGACACCCTGGCGGCGACCCGTCCGACCCGCTCGATGGTTTTCAGCATCTCCGCTTGTCCAAGGCCGATCCAGCTCATCCGCAGAATAAAGGTATCGATTCCGAGCTCGTCGCGATAGCGCTGAAACTCGTCCGCGGCTTCCGCTTCGTCGCCGACGATGAAGCGGTCCGTCATAAAATCGTCGAAGGAGTCGGCGAAGCTCCGGCCTTTCTCTCCGCTACCTGCTGCCCCCCAAGACGCATAGGCTTTGTACTTGTCGAGCAAGGCGGGGCGGCAAACCTCAAGTGCTTGTGCTCGGGTATCTCGGATACAGCACTCGCGGGTGATCGGCATGCTGTCCGGCATCGGCAATCCGGCTTCCGCGCGTGCCGTGCGGAACATCTCGACACATTTGGCGACGCGACCGAAACTGTCCGTGGGGGCGGCCATCCAAGCGTCGCCGAGCCGGGCGGCCCGCGCGACTGCCGCCGGAACCTGCCCACCAAGCCAGATCGGCGGGCCGCCGGGGCGCTTCGGTTTCAGACTGATGCCGAGATTGTCGATCTTGAAATACTTACCGTCATGATTGACGCGGTCTTCGGTCCAAAGCCGCCGGATCACATCGATGCCTTCCTCGAGGCGCCCGACCCGCTGATTGAACGGCACGCCAAGCGTCTCGAATTCTTCCTTCCGATAACCCATGCCGACACCCAGTATAAAATTCCCTTCGGTGATCCAGTCGAGCGTCGCGGCTTCTTCCGCCACGACCACCGGGTTGAGCATGGAGAGCAAGACGACGGCGGTGCCGAATGTCATGCCTTCGCCTTCGGCCGCCAGTCGCGAGAGCAGCGGCATGACCTGCATCATCTGCATGGGTGCGACCAAATAGTGTTGTCCCATCCAGACAGAGGAAAAGCCGTTGTCGCGGGCGACCCGGACCTGTTCCAGCATGTTGTCCATCTCGGACGAGATGTCTGCGCCCTCCGGCCATTGGGTCGAAATATAGAGTCCAAATTTCATTACGGCGCTTCCTTATGTAAACGGGACGTGTTTTGACTCGATATAGTCCCCACCCTATGGTCGATCTACAACCTAAACCCCGACACATTGGGAGGATGCCTTATGGGCAAGAAGTTTCATCTGATTAGCTCCGTCACTTGACCCTGGGTCCAGCGCGCCGTGATCGTGCTGCGTACCAAGGAAGTAGACTTCGACGTTACTTATATTAATCTTCGCGAAAAGCCGGGTTGGTTCCTGAAAATCTCGCCGCATGGCAAGGTGCCGGTACTGAATGTGGACGACGACGTATTGTTCGAATCGAACGCCATCGCCGAATTCCTCGAGGAAGTGGTCGCGCCGCATTTGCATCCGAAAGATCCGATCAAGCGAGCGCGTAACCGGGCTTGGACCGATTTCGTGCCGGACTTCTCGAAAGGCCTGAGCGCTGCCTATCGCCGTGAGACAGTGGCCGAGATGGAAGCGGGTCGACCGGATGCCGAAAAGGTCCTCGGCAAGCTGGAAGACGCGATCAAGGCCGAGCGCGGCAATGACGGCCCGTATTTCAATGGCGACACCTTGTGTCTGGTGGATGCGGCTTATGCGCCGTTCTTCCAACGCTTCATGATCGCCGAGGAGATTTTGAATACTGGTCTGCTTGACGGCTTCCCTTTGGTGAAGGCGTGGTGCGAAGCCTTACTTGCCTCGGAATTAGTAACCGGGTCAGTTGCGGACAGTTTCGTGCCTGAGTTCAAAGCGTCGATGAAGCGTTACGGCTACCACATCGGCAACTTGTTTGAACAAGAAGCGGTCGCGGCGGAGTAGGCTTTTGTAAAACCCCTCACCCTAATCTCTCCCCCTTGTGGGAGTGGGCTGGGGTGAGGGGATTTCTTTTAGGAAACTTGTTTCGACCATGCCGCCAATGCGGTCAGCAGATCGGTTAATCGGCCTGCAACACCGTCGTCGGTCAGATTTCCGTTCTCATCGAACAGGTTACCCGCCGCCGGAAGGAAGACTTCCGGCTTGTTGATCGGTCGCATGTCGAGGAACACCATCACTTGGCGCAGGTGATATTGCGCGCGCATGGTACCGGACGTCCCGGCGGAACAGCCGAGCATACCCACGGCCTTGCCGGTGAAGGGATGCTCCGGCGGGCGCGAGGCCCAATCGATGGCGTTCTTCAATGCGCCTGGGATCGAGTAATTGTATTCCGGTGTGGCGAAGAGCAGCGCGTCGGCGGCTTTGATCTGCGTGCGAAAGGCGTCGACTGCCGGCGGAAATCCTTCGGCGTAGATTTCCTCGTTATAGACCGGAATACCGGAGAGATCGGCGATCTCCAGCGTGACACCGTCTGGCGCGTTGGCCCCGGCGGCGCGCAATGCCGCCATGTTGAGCGACGCTTTCCGAAGGCTTCCGCAAATCCCTAGAATTTTCGTATCGGCCATGTACTCGTGTCCTGATCATAAATGTTATTGTTGCGGCGATCCTATCAGGTGGGAGCCGCATGGACAGTCCGGTCCCAGCGGGATTTAATGGCTTAAATGTATTTCATTGGGAGCCATGTAAATGGACTTAGGTGTTTTCTTCTTCGCGACCGACTATTCCATCGATATCGTTGAACTTGCCGTCGAACTCGAGCAACGGGGTTTCAGCACGCTTCTGCAGCCGGAACACACGCATATCCCAGCCAGCCGCAAGACGCCCTGGCCCGGCAAGGACGGCATTCTGCCGAAAGAGTACTATCACACTTACGATCCGTTCGTGGCGCTGTCCTTTGCGGCGGCCGCGACTAAGACGCTAAAGGTCGGCACGGGCATTTGTCTGGTGCCGCAGCGCGACCCCATCGTCACCGCCAAGAACGTCGCCAGTATCGATAAGCTTTCCGGCGGCCGGTTTGTTTTCGGCATTGGCGGCGGTTGGAACGTCGACGAGATGGAGAACCACGGCGCTGAGTACAAGACGCGTTTTAAGCTGATGCGCGAGAATGTGTTGGCGATGAAGGAAATGTGGACGCAGGAACAGGCCGAATTCCATGGCGAGTTCGTGAATTTCGATCCAGCGTTCTCCTATCCGAAACCGATACAAACACCGCATCCGCCGATCATCCTGGGCGGCGAGACCGATCACACCTTGAAGCGCGTGGTCGATTATTGTGACGGTTGGTTACCGCGCGCCAAGCCCGGCTTTGATCCGGCGGAAGCCAAATCCCGATTGGCCGCGATGGCCGAAGATGCCGGCCGCGATCCGAGTGAGTTGTCGATCACGATCTTCCGCGGACCGGAGGATCGTGCCGAACTCGATAAATATGAAGCGGCCGGGATCGATACCGTCCTATTGCAAATGCCGACGGCGGACCGCGATACCTGCATGCAGAAACTGGAAGCATTTACGAAGCTGATTGGATAGGGGTAGGCGATGGCCGACGCGGCGACGTTGGATCGGACGTATAACTTCATTCTCCGCTTTATCGTGGAGAATGGAGAGGCGCCGCATTACACGGAAATGGCGCGCGAGTTCGGCATTTCCCCGGCCGAAGGCCGGGAATTGCTGCACGATCTGATGGGGCAAGGTCTGCCGAATTGGGTCTTTCCCGGCACCGATCTGATCGCGTCGTTCGCGCCTTTCAACAATTTACCGACACACTATCGGGTAAGCGTTGACGGCGAGCGGAAATGGTTCGCGCAGTGCGGGCTAGAAGCCACCGCAATCTCCTGGCTGTTTCCCGGCAAGACGGTTGAAATCGATGCCCCCTGCCTGCATTCGGGTGAGGACATGCACATCGCCATGTGTGATGGCGTGATCGAGGAGGCAACGCCCGACGGCATTCACTTCTACGTCGATCGGCCAATCAAGAAATGGTACGAGAGCCTGCCCTTTGCCTGAAGCCGCATGAACCTCTTCAGGTCTGAAGAGGATGCCCGGAATTGGAGCGAGTTCGCGCCCGGCACGGAGCCTGGATTGATGCCGTTGACGGAGGCGGCAAAATTGTTGAGCTCACCGCGCCATCGCGACCGGCTGAAACCGGATTATGTCTCGACCTTATCGGACTCAGTCCCGCAATTCATCGAGACCTTAATGGCGGTCAGTGGTAACAACCCGTTTTGGGATCCGCGTTAATCCACACTTAAACCGAGGGGCAGACCATGGCGATCACACATTTCTCGAATGTCGATTGGATAGTCGCCTGGGATGCCGAGCGCGAAGGCCACACCTATCTGAGGGGTGGTGATCTGGCCTTCGACGGGATAGCGATCTCCTTCATCGGGAAAAATTATACCGGAGCGGCCGACACGGTAATTGATGGTGCCGGGTTATGCCTCATCCCCGGTCTCGTCGACATTCATGCTCACCCAGCAACGGAGGTCTTCTATCGCGGGCTCCGCGAAGATCACAGCGTCCCGGAACATTTCATGACTGGTTTGTATGAGCGGTCCTGCGCTTACTCCGCTCATATCGACCGGGCGCTGTTGCCCGTGGGCGCGGAAGTTTCCTACGCGGAATTGATGCTGAGCGGGGTGACGACGCTGGTTGATATCACCGCACCTTATCCCGGTTGGATCGATGTCATGGCGCGGAGTGGTCTGCGCATGTTCGCGGCTCCTACCTTCGAGACGTCGCGTTGGACTCGCGACAATATACATCAACTGAAGTTCATCGAGGATATTCCCAAGGGCGAGCAAGGATTCCGAGCGGCCATGGACGTCATCGACGAGGCGCGGGCACACCCCAGCGGTCGCCTCGACGGCGTCGTCTCGCCTTCGACCATCGACAAGGTGACGCCGGAATTGTTGGTCGAAAGCCGCGCCGAAGCCAGTACACGCGATTTGCCTTGGACCACCCATACCAGCCAATCGGTGCTGGAATTCAACATCATGGTGGATCGGCATGGCATTTCCCCGATCCAATTTCTGGCGGAGAACGATCTACTTGGCGAAGGAGTGATCCTGGGCCATGCGATTGTGCCGGATCACAGCTCTTGGGTTGGTTGGCACAGTAATCTCGATGTCGACCTGCTGGGTGAGACCGCGACCGGTGTCGCTCATTGCCCGACCCCGTTCATGCGTTATGGCACGACGTTGGAGAGTTTCGAGCTGTATCTCGAAGCGGGTATCGTGCTTGGTATCGGCACCGATACGATTCCCCACAATTTTATCGAGGACATGCGCTCTGCTGCCATTCTGGCGCGGGTGGCCGAGCATGACGGCAACACGGCCAAGACCGGGGACGTATTCCATGCGGGGACGGCAGGGGGGGCGAAGGCTTTGATGCGGGACGACATCGGACGTCTTGCGGTGGGCGTAAAGGCGGACATCGTGGTTATCGATTGCAATCATCCCATGATGTTGCCGTCGCGCGACCCGCTGATGTGCCTAATCCATTCTGCCGCCGACCGTGCGGTGAAGGATGTTTATATCGACGGCATACAAACTGTTCGCGACCACGAATGCCTGACCCTTGATCGGCAGACTGCCGCCGAGAAGATTGTCGATGGGCAGGCGCGTATGGAAGCGGCAGTCGAGGGCACGGATTTTCTTGGCCGCACCAGTCAGGAAATCGCACCGCTGTCGCTTCCTGTGACGGAGGCCGGCTAAGCCCTACATAGGTAGCAGAAACTATTTTAGGGAGAGCCGCCATGCGCGTTGTGACATTGAAGGACATTCCGGAAATCGATTTGGGGGAGGCCGTTCCGATCGAAGGCTGGACCGGCGGTGAGGTGCGTCGCTCGCGCCAGAACGTAATCGAGCCGGGCGATTCTGAGAACTATAATTGCAGCGTGGTGAATTTCACCATGGGTTCCACGACCGGCTGGCATACCCATGATTGCGATCAGATTTTGGTCGTGGTGCACGGCTCCGGCATGGTGGCGACTGAGACCGAAGAACAGGAAATTAATGTCGGCGATGTCGTCCACGTCAAAGCGGGCGAGAACCATTGGCATGGCGCCAAGGCAGACACGGTGATGGGGCATATCACCGTGACGATTAGAGGTAGTAAGGCCGTCTTCGCCTAGCGGCAATTTCCCGATATTGATGTTACGGGGCCGCACATGGTCAGGCGGCGATCTGCCGTTTAAATCCGTAGGCGGTATCAAGGCCAAGTTCCGTCAGTATCTGGAGCCCTTCCTCGATACGCTCTCGCGGAAGAGCGCGTAGCGGCTCACGCAAAGGTCCTGCCGGCAATCCGGCCGCCGCTATTAACGACTTAAGGGCGACCGGATTGAGTGCCGAGTAGGTATAATGCAAGAGCGGTAAATTCTTTAAATACGCCTCGCGGAACGCGGTCGCGCCGGTGTCATCCGTCCAAGGCTCGGAAATAGCCGCCAGTTCACGTGGTGCGATATTTCCGGTCATGTTCGCCGTTCCATGTCCACCAAGCGCCATTGTCGGGACGACCAATCCGAGATTGGGCGAATCGCAACACATCACGGACGCGTCGGGACGGGCGGCGAGAATCCGCCCCACCTGTCCAACGCGGCTCGTCGATTCCTTTAGGACGACGTAGTTCGGATGTGCGAAAAGCCGCAACAAGGCGTCGTGCTTCAAGTCGGTCTCAACCCGTGGCGGATTGTTGTAGATACCGAGCGGCATATCGACTGAATCGGCAACGCGGTGGAAGAAATATTCGATATCGTCCTCGGCGGCGCAGATATACGGCGGTGCGGCTAATATCGCGCCGTCCGCACCTTCCGCCTTGGCGAATCGTAGATAGTCGATTGTCGCCTCCGTATTGTTGCCGGTACATCCGTAAAAGAACTTCATGCCGCTGGTTTTCATTTTTGCGGTTTCAGCAATAATTTGTCGCCGTTCGTCCGGCGACAGCATCGAAACTTCGCCGGTCGACCCCATGATCAGGACTGCTCGCGTCCCGTTGTCTTCCTGGAATTTGAGGAGGGCGCGGAAACCTTCGAAATCGATTGAATGGTCCCGATTAAACGGTGTGATGAGGGCGACAAAGGAACCAGTGAGGCGGTTCTGCATGGGTATTCTCCCGACAATTTCATTCGCGGCGCAGACACTCGGTGAAGCTGCTAACGCCGCATCAAGAATGACGGTAGAGCAAACTCAAGAATACAAAAAATGCTAAATTATCAATCATCCATAACAAAAATGAATGCATCGGTTTAGCCGAGCGCCCGAAGTTTGTCGTGTTTGTCCATGTGATCGACGACCGTGTCGAGAAACTGTCGAACGGCCAGGGAGGGCGATTCTCTCGTTGGCCGGATCAGATGAAAGTCGAAAGGAATAGCGGGCTTGAATGGTCTGATCTCAATAGCGTGCCGTGAGAAGAACTCCGCGGTCAGTGGGTCGACGATTGCGGCACCGGCGCCTTGTGCCGCGAGACAACAGGCGACGTAGGAAGGTTGGCATTCCATGAGGACGTTCGGTTGAACGTTCTCTGCTAGGAAGGCGGCGTCGATGTGCCGGGAGGAGATGGTGTGTTGCGCGAGGAGGATAGTCGAAGCTTCCTGCAAGTGTTTGGGCTTGATGATCTTGTGGCGCACTAAAGGGCTGTCGGTAGGCAGCACGCAAACGCACTCGGAGCGATAACTGTTCAGTATGTCGATGCCCGGCGGATTGCTGTTGAGTTGAGCGATGCCGAGATGAACCTGACGACCGGCGACCAGATCGGCGATCCGCTCGGATGTATGCACGTCTAGCGTAATTTTGATATCGCTGTGTACCTGCAGAAATGCCGTTGTGATTGAGGGAGCCAGTTCGAACGCGGCGGCGGGAAGCGTTGCGATCTTGATATGGCCTCTCCGCAATTCCCGAATTTCCCGCGCCGCCTGAGACAATCGTTCTAAGCCGGCAAAGGAATGCTGCACCTCTTCATAGAAGGCATAGGCCTCCGGTGTGGGCAGAGAGCCTTCTTTCCGTCTAATGAAGAGGTTAAAACCGACTTCGCGTTCGAGATCGGCGATATACCGAGTGACGGCGGGTTGTGATAGGCGTATGGCTTCGCCCGCCCGTGTGATACTACCGTGTTGCATGACGGCGCGAAACGCTTCCAGCTGTCGCTCTTTCACGATTGGCTCCTTCGCCTGGTCCCTATCTTCGGTGACGAGCATGTGCACTATTGCGACCGCGGCGCGCCCGGATAGATAACTAATAATAAACATACAGCTGAGTGAGGCGTCTGCATTATGAAATTCGGTGTCAATCTTCTCAACTTCGGGCCGTCTGCCAACCCGAAGAACTTTCTGCGGTGGGTGCGTGTGGTGGAGGGGCTTGGCTATCACTCAATCATGACGTCGGACCATGTCGTAATCACACCGGACGTGGCGGCCGCTTATCCCGCGCCCTTCTACGAGCCGATCAGCACGCTCGCCTGGCTCGCAGGTGTGACCGAAAAACTGGAGATCGGCACAACGGTCCTCATCGTGCCGTATCGCAATCCATTGGAGACGGCACGCGCGCTCGCCAACATCGATCAGTTGAGCGGCGGGCGCCTGATTCTTGGCGTCGGCATTGGTTGGGCGGAGGAAGAATTCGCGTCCCTCAAAGTGCCGTACCGGGAACGCGGTGCGATCACTAACGAGTATCTCGCGTCCATCAAACAATTGTGGACGGAAGAGATAGCGAGTTTCGAAGGCAAGTACGTCTCGTATCGCGATGTCGATACGGCTCCACGTCCCGCGCGCAAACCGCATCCGCCGATCTGGGTGGGGGGTGCGAGCGATGCGGCGCTGCGGCGGACTATCCGGCTCGGTGATGCGTGGCATCCAATTCGATTCCAAGAGGCCTGGCTGCGCGACGAAGGTGTGCCGCGACTGCGACAGCTAGCGAATGAAGAGGGTGCGAAGATGCCGGCACTCTGCCCGCGGATACGATTGCGCATTCTCGATGCGGCAGCCGACGACGAGACGCGGGTGATGGGTACGGGCTCGCTCGATCAAGTGCACCGCGACCTCGCGTCCCTCGAGGAGATGGGGTGTGAGCATGTCTTGCTCGATACCTATTTCGACGATGCGGAAGCGACACGAGACCCGTCCGCATCGTGGCGGATGATCGCGGAAGTTGCGGAGAAAATGCTCGATCTGGATGGGGGCGCAGTGCGTTAGTTTTCCCGTCATTTCGGGGGTCGCAAAGCGGGAACCCGGAATTATGGCCTGAGCGCTGGACCCGGACACCGGTCCTGGTAGGAAATCTCAGGCAGTAATTCCGGATAGGGCCTTTGGTCCTTCCGGAATGACAAAATTATCAAGGAAACACTCGTTCTGCTCGGAAGTGGTCGAACATCTGGAAGAACATTTCTTCTGAATCGACAAACTCGGTAAAACCGAATTTGCGCGCCTTCATGGTCGATGAGACGATGTCCCAGTCTGGCGTCCAAAGGTGCCGCCAATAGGACCAGAGGGCGACTTGGTCGAGAGGTTGGCGGATCAAGTCGTACCTGTCGACGATGCGCTGCCAGACCGGCTCCATAACCGCCATATGCCTGGCGAGGTCGATGGTCTGCACCGGCCCCAGTTCCATGTCGAAGTAGTCTGCGAATTGTGGCCAGAGCGTAGACCAGCGGAACGTATCGCCGTTGGTGATATTGAAATCATGGTTGGCGCATTTCGGCTCCGTCGCCATCCACGTTGTGGCTTTCGCCAGATGCAGCGCCTCAGTACATTGATAGAGAGCGTGGTAATTTCCCTCCGTGCCGGGGAAGCGCAGCGGCAGCTCCAGTTCCTTGCAAATCGCGGCATAGGCGCAGATCAGACTGATCATGCTGCGGGTAATACCGGGGGCTGTATCGCACAGGCCGGTCGGACGTGCCGTCGACCAGGACCATGATTTCCCTATCTGTAGGGCGCGGATGAAATCTTCTTGTTGGTAGTAGAAACTCGGCTGGATGGTCCGGAGTGCATCCTCGCGGGCGGGTGTCGGAGCCGGTCCCGAATGCAATCCGTAATTCTTGTGCCCACTGCCGACATGGACGTGTTCAAGGTTCCGCGCGACCGGCTCGAGTGTTTCGATCAGATTGTGGAACATCGAGAGGTTGGTTTCGATGGGTTCCGGCTGACCTTCCTCATGGTCGAAGCGCGCTTCGTAGAAGATATGCGTAATGTCGGAGAGGTTTCCGAGTTTCGCGGTCGTATCCGCTCGGTCCGAGAGGTCGACGGCAATGCGTGGCACGTCGTTGCCGCCGATGGGTTCACGCCGAGAGAGGCCAACGACTTCCCAATCGTCCTGGCCATGCAGATACTCCGCCAACCGCCGCCCGACGACACCGGAGGCGCCGGCCACTAGGGCCTTTTTTCTTCCGTCTCTTGGCATGCGCTTACCTGTCGCAGTGCGATCACTTCAATATGATCTAATCTGGCGTGCTCGGAAGGCGAAATGCCGCCCCGATGGTTGCAATGTTTGCGGTGCGCGGTAACGTCTGATCCAGGGAGGCGACCGTATTATGGCGAAAAAGAAATTTCATCTGGCGCAATTTCTCGTGCACGGGCCGAGCTATCACAGCCTCGGCATGTGGCGGCATCCCAAGAGTACATTTGATAAGGAGAGTTGGGCGCGACCGGAGCTCTATCAGCATATTGCCCAGGTCTGTGAGCGTGGCCTCTTCGACATGGTGTTCTTCGCCGACCTCAACTACATCTCCGACACGTTCACGGGGTCGATGGAACCTGCGCTGCGTTACGCCGCGCAAGCCCCGGAACACGATCCGATCCCGCTGCTTGGCTGGATGGCGGCGGTGACGAAGCATATCGGGCTTGGCGCTACATTCTCGACCAGCAATCAGCATCCCTTCTATGCGGCCCGGATGTGGGCGACGCTCGATCATCTGACTGGCGGGCGCGCCGCTTGGAATGTGGTGACCTCGATCAATCACAACCAGCAGGCCAATTACGGTACCGAGCGCGCCGATGCCGACACTCGCTACGATCAAGCGCATGAGTATTTGGAAGTGTGCCGCAAACTCTGGGACAGTTGGGAAGAGGGCGCGGTCGTCATGGATAAGGAGGGGGCGGTTTTCGCTGATGCCACAAAGGTCCACCGCATTGAGCATGAAGGCCAATTCTTTAAATCGCGTGGACCATTGAATGTGGTGCAATCGCCGCAGAACGGCCCCTCTATTCTGCAGGCGGGAACGTCGCCGAAGGGCATGGATTTCGCAGCTAAATATGCTGATGGTATTTTTGCGATCCAACCGCGAGCAGAGAACGCGGCGCAGTATTACGCGGACGTGAAGGGCCGCATGGATCAGTTCGGGCGCGACCCGAGCCATTGCCGCATCCTGTTCGGTGCGCAACCGATTATCGGCGAGAGCGAAGATGAGGCGCGCGAGAAACAGGAAGAGCATAATTCCTTGGTGCCGCTCGATGCTGGGATGGCGATCCTGTCGGCGCATCTCGATTATGATCTCTCGAAGATTCCCCTCGATGCGGATATGACGACCCGTGAAGAGCCTGAACTCCATCGCATGCGAACGCGCTTTTTGAAGCCCGATGGCAGTGGCATGACCCTACGCGAAGTGGCGCAACGTCACGGCCAAGGGGTCGGTTTACCGCAATTCGTCGGCACGGTGAAAAGCGTTGCCGACCAGATGGAAGCTTTCATGGAGACAGTCGGCGGCGATGGTTTCATGCTAACGCCCATCTACTCGCCGGGCGCCATCGAGGAATTCGTCGACTTGATGGTGCCGGAATTCCAGCGACGCGGTGTATATCGCACCGAATACAAGGGAACGACCCAGCGCGAAATTTTGCGGCAGGAAGATTAGAGCACGATGATTTTACAGAGCAGGCGGAAATCTCGGATCAATCCAAAATCAGCATTCCTCCAGGCGTTCCGCAAGGATGTGACGACGCAACGGGGCGAAGACGGCATCATTGAAAAGATATTCGAGATCGTCGGCGCGACCAATCGCTACTGTGTAGAATTCGGCGCTTGGGACGGAAAGCTCTACAGCAGTACATGGAATATGCTGAATAACCGTGATTGGCATGGCCTGTTGATTGAGGCGAATGAGGCTAAGTTCGCAGAACTCGAGAGTGCGTATCGTGATAACGATCAAGTTGCCATTTTGAATACCTTGGTTGAGCGGGAGGGTGAGGCGTCTCTCGACGCTATCCTTACCCGTGCCGGAGCGCCCGCCGACTTGGATTTCCTGTGCATTGATGTCGATGGCGTGGATTGGCATATCTGGAATTCTCTGACGGAATTTTCACCGCGATTAATCTCAATTGAATTCAATCCGACCGTGCCCAACGATATCGTCTTTGTGCAAGATGACGATGCCGCTATCAACCAGGGAGCTTCGCTTTTAGCGCTTGTCGAGCTCGGAAGATCGAAGGGCTACGAACTTGTGGCGACGACGGCCTGGAACGGGTTTTTCGTTAGGAACGAACTGTATTCGACCTTTGGAATTGAAGATAACGATATCGATGCGATGCACGATACCGGTCCTTTCGAAAGCCGCCTGTTCCAATGCTACGACGGCACATTGGTGCTCTCGGGATGCAGGCATCTCCTCTGGTCGGACGTGACCATCAACCAGGAAGATATTCAAGTGTTGCCCCAGGCATTGCGTAAGTTCGGCGGCTCGGTTTCATGATGTTTCCGCAATCCGGCCGAAGAATAATACGCTATCTGAGTATTGAGACTTACCGAAGGGGAAGCTCTCTCGATGGACGTTAAGATAATCGATACATTCGTGTTGCGCGTCGTCGATGCGGAATAGGGCACGACCGAAGGCTGGCCTTGCGTCAGGAAGACTAAGCGGTGGTGAAACGTAAGGAATAAGCCATGACAGAAGCTGCAAACCTCGTCGTCTTTTTATCGGACAACCACAACCGCGAATTTTTGGGCAGCGCCGGCCATTCGATGGTCAAGACCCCAGCCCTCGATAGCATCGCCGATCGGGGCGTTCGGTTCGAGAATGCCTATTGCACAAGCCCGCTATGTTGTCCTTCCAGAGCGGCAATCGCCACAGGACGATATCCGCACCAAACCGGTTATTGGGACAATGCTCTCGCCTATGATGGCAGCGTTCCGACGTGGCACCACAGGGTCCGTGATGCAGGCTACGAGATGACGGCTATCGGCAAGCTGCACTTCCGCTCGATGGAAGACGATAACGGTCTCTCGGAAGAGATCGACACGATGCACATCGTGGAAGCGAAAGGAGCGTTGATCTCTCTCTTGCGCGCAACACAGGATGGGGTGCCTCGTCGCAAAGCTCATCGCGCCATCTACGAGGACTCGGTTCCCGGTGAAGCCGAATATCAGGTCTACGATCGGCGAATTACTGACCAGGCCGTCGATTGGCTTCGCCAACGCAAAACCGCCGACAAGCCATGGGTATTGTTGGTCTCCTATCCGAGTCCCCATCCACCGTTCAAGGTGCCTCAGCGGTTTTGGGACATGTATCCGTTGGAAGACGTGCCTATGCCCGTACAGTGGCGCCCAGACGATCGTCCCAATCATCCGGCACCAGAATACCTAGCCTGGATGAATCACCTGCAAGATGGATTCTCAGAAGAATTCGTTCGCAGGGTTATTGCCGGATATTGTGGTCTTATCACCCATACTGACGAGCAAATAGGGCGCGTCCTGGGGGAAATGGCAACGCTCGGGATGACCGAAAACACGCGTGTTCTCTATACCAGCGATCATGGAGAAGCCGCGGGGCATCACGGTATCCTCGGTAAGGCCAACCATTACGAGCACGGCATCGGTGTCCCCTTGGTGATGGCGGGCCCTGGAATACCGGGAGGTCGGGTGGTTGAGCAATTTGCCTCGCACGTGGATTTATTTCCAACCATCGTTGAAGCCGTTGGCGCAGCATTGTCCGAGGCCGATACCGATCTGCCGGGGGTATCATTGTGGCCCGCGATAACCGGCAGAGAGACATCCCGCGACGTCTTTGCCGAATACCATGCGATGGGCAGTCGAAATTCCGGTTTTGCGATTCGGCACGAGAATTTTAAGCTTATTTATCACGTGGATATGCCGAGTCAGTTGTTCGATTTAGGGGCCGACCCCTTTGAGGAAAACGACCTTTCGAGCAACGGCGCTGATCATCCGAAGAGCGATGAACTGGAGTCCCGCTTGCGGCAAATGCTCGATCCCGAGGCGGTCGATTCCAGGAGTAAAGCGCATCAGGCCGCGCATATGGAAAAATTCGGTGGGATCGATACTGTCCGCAAGGCGGGAATATTCTCTCGTTCACCTATTCCCGGCTCCGAAGTCGAGTTGGAACACGTCTGAGGCTTCGGGTTTTGTAGGATGGCGCAAATTGGCGGGAGACAGTCCAAATGAAAATCAATTCGGTTAATGCAGGGGTTCTGAACGTCTCGTATCTCGAATATGGGCCTTCGGACGGTTGGCCGTGTTTCATGATGCATGGCTTTCCCT
>JABJCS010000273.1 GCA_018665505.1 Alphaproteobacteria bacterium | reverse complement strand
TAAGAACTATTTCTACCCCGACCTACCCTTCGGCTATCAAATTTCGCAATACGAGGAGCCCATCGTCGGTGAAGGCGAAATCGAAATCGATTTACCCGACGGCACCACTCGGCAAATTGGCGTTGAGCGCCTGCACCTGGAACAGGATGCGGGCAAATCGCTCCACGACCAGCACCCGACCAAGACGTTCATCGATCTCAATCGGGCAGGCGTCCCGTTAATGGAGATTGTCTCCAAGCCCGACATGCGCTCCGCCGACGAGGCGAGCGCCTATGTGGAAAAGATGCGTTCGATACTGCGTTACATCGAATCCTGCGACGGCAACATGCAGGAAGGGTCGCTGCGGGTCGACGCTAATGTTTCCGTCCGACATCCGGGCGACGAACTCGGTACCAGATGCGAGATTAAGAATCTCAATTCGATCCGGTTCTTGAAGCTGGCCATCGAGTACGAAGCACGCCGCCAAATCGAAATCATCGAGGACGGCGGCAGCATCAAACAAGAAACCCGCCTGTTCGATACCGGGCGCGGCGAGACCCGCACCATGCGTTCGAAGGAAGACGCGCACGACTATCGATATTTCCCCGATCCGGACCTGTTGCCGGTGACCTTAGAAGACAGCTTTATCGACGACATGAAATCGACCTTGCCGGAATTACCCGACGAGCGGAAGACGCGTTTTGTCGACGATTACGGCTTATCGCCCTACGATGCCGGCGTTCTGGTCGCGGAGCGCGAAACCGCCGAATACTTCGAAACCGTCGCCACCGGTCGTGACGCCAAACAAGCTTCCAACTGGGTGACCGGTGATCTATTCGGGCGCCTTAATAAGGAGAGCCTTTCGATCTCCGAAAGTCCCGTATCCGCTACCGCGCTCAGCGGCCTTCTTGACCTCATTTCTGATGATACGATTTCCGGACGCATCGCGAAGGACGTCTTTGAAGAGATGTTTACATCCGGCAAGGACGCCGCCGCCATCGTCGAGGAAAAAGGCCTAAGGCAAATCACCGATACCGGCGCCCTCGAGGCCATCGTCGACAGTGTAATCGCGCGCGGCACAGTTCAGGTCGAGCAGTATAAATCCGGCAACGAAAAAATAATCGGCTGGTTCGTCGGCCAGGTGATGAAAGAGAGTCAGGGCAAGGCGAACCCCAAAGCGGTCAACGAATTGCTAAAGGCGAAGCTTGCGACTTAAGACACCACGAAAAGCCGGCCCAATTGATCGAACGAACTGGGAACCTATACTTCTCTGCGTACACATTACGGAGTTGGATGGATGTCGTCTTCACACGTATTGGCCTCAAACTCGGTAGCTGCGGGACATCAAACATCGCTTAATATCGAACCACTCAGCGATATATTTGGAGCTGAAATCAGCGGGGTTGATCTCGGCCAACCGCTCGCGGAACAATCCATTGCCGACATAAAAGCCGCGTTCCGTGACCATCAACTTTTATTGTTCCGAGACCAAGAGATTCCACGCGCCGCGCAAGTGCGCTTTACCGGTTATTTCGGGCAACTCGAAATGCCCATCAACCGGGACTACTGGGGCAAGGATTTCCCGGAAATCCATACAGTGTCTAACCTTGATGCCGATGGAAACCCCAAGGCCGCTCAAGCTCTCGCCAATCCCGGAAATTTTTTCTGGCACACGGACGGGTCCTATTTAAAGGTTCCTCCCGCCTGCTCGTTGCTCTACGCCGTTGAGATCCCGTCATCTGGCGGCAACACAAGTTTTGTCAGTACGTACCACGCGTATGAGACCCTCGCGCGCGAAACGCAAGAGAAACTAGATAATCTCCGCCTGGTGCATAGTTGGGCGCAATCCCGGATAAATTCCGGCTCTCGGCCGGCGACGGAAGAAGAATTGCAAAAAGCACCACCAATCCCGCATCCGCTCGTCCGCACACATCCCGATACCGGTCGGAAAGCTTTGTATATGGGCAATCACACTTCTCATATTGAAGGAATGGACGCCGAAGAAAGCAGGATTTTGTTGGACGAACTCCTGCGCCATGCGACGCGCCCGGATGTGGTTTATGAACACAAATGGCGCCCCCGCGATCTGGTGATGTGGGACAATCGCTGCCTGATGCATTGTGCGTCGACCGAGTTCGATATGGAGAACGAGCGGCGGCTTCTTCATCACACCGTCTTAAGCGGTACCGTTCCCGTTTAAACGAAATCGTGCCAGCGGCATCAAGGGACGCTATGGCCACGAATATCGCCTTCCACTAGGCTGGCGGACATCATCATGTCCGCGTTCCGCTCATCAGCCGTCTTCCTCATCGCAACCGTCTGCAGCGCTCAGGCGTTTACGCAGATTGGTTCCTTTACGTTTTCCGCATTGTTGCCGACTTTCTTCGAGGAATGGGGTATCACTCATACGGAGGCTGGCTGGCTTTCCGGTGTGATCTTTCTGGCCTACGCCCTCTCAGTACCGTTCATTCTGCCGATCAC
>JABJCS010000272.1 GCA_018665505.1 Alphaproteobacteria bacterium | reverse complement strand
TGGCAGAGGCCGTTCAGGAAGCAATGGATCTCAGTCCGCGTGGTATTCGCGAGCATCTACAATTGAGCCGTCCAATCTATGCCAGGACCGCGGCTTATGGGCATTTCGGCCGCGAGCCGGAAGCCGACGGCGGATTTTCCTGGGAGCGCACGGACCTCGTCGACGCGTTAAAGTCGGCGCTCACCTGACGCTTGCCGAAGGGCATATGAATGGTGGCGGATAATCGCACACCGCGCCGGTTTTACGGCAGACGCCATGGTCGGCGCCTGCGCGTAGGGCGGGGACGCCTGCTGCAAGAATTGCTGCCGAAATTGGAAATTCCGCCCGGCGACGATTTGATCGATCCGTCAACGCTATTTGCGGTCGCACGAGAATGCTGGCTGGAAATCGGATTTGGCGGCGGCGAGCACATGGCCGCGCAAGCAGCTGCAAATCCCGATGTGGGTTTCATCGGCTGCGAACCGTTTATTAACGGGATCGCACGGCTGCTGACCGATGTTGAAGATCGCGGGCTCCAAAACATTCGTCTTCATGCCGACGATGCCCGGCCATTACTCGACCGCTTCGTCGATGCATCAATCGCCAGGGCCTTCGTTCTATTTCCCGATCCATGGCCGAAGAACCGGCATGCGAACCGGCGGTTTATCAATCCGGAAAACCTGACAACGCTAGCACGGCTCTTGCGGGACGACGGTGAACTGCGCGTCGCCAGCGACGAAATGGGTTATATCCGATGGACGCTTCATCACGTCCGCGCGCATGGCGATTTCGAATGGACAGCGGTCTCCGCCCGCGATTGGCGGGAACGTCCGTTCGATTGGCCGCCGACCCGCTATGAAGGCAAGGCATTGGCAGCGGGCCGGCAGTGTGTGTATCTTCGTTTTCGGCGCCGCAAACGGCTCTAATACGGCTGGAATCACTAGAATTTCCTTGTATACCGAGTCCAAATCTACTACATAGCCCGTAAATGAATCCCATACGGTACGGTGATTGTGTCGCGGTACTGATAATAGTGGGTGGGCCATGGGCCCGCCCTTTTTAGTTGGTGGAGATGAGTACGTCGTAAATGCTGGCTGTTGAGAAGCTAATTGCACCGACTTTAACCGACCTCGGCTATGACGTGGTTCAGGTGAAAATGATCGGGTCTACGCGCCCGACGCTGCAGATCATGGCGGAACGGCTCGACGATACGGCGATGACCGTTGAAGATTGTGCTGCGATCAGCCGGGCCGTATCGGCGGTGCTGGATGTAGAAGACCCAATTTCTGGCGCCTACACGCTGGAAGTAAGTTCTCCCGGATTGGATCGGCCGCTGGTACGCCAGCGCGATTTCGAAAAGTATTCCGGGTTGGAAGCGAAGATCGAATTGCGCGCGGCGCAGGATGGACAAAGACGGTTTCGCGGCGTCTTGGCGGGTTATGCCGACGACGTTGTGACGATCGTGACCGAAGATGGGGCGAAAGCACTGCCGTTTAATGATATCGACAATGCTAAGCTGATACTTACCGATGAGTTGCTGGCGGCCGGATCGGTCGAGGCAGCCAAACAAGGGCGAGCGTAAGGATATGGTGGATACGGCCGTCGTTCAGAAGACTGAACTTCTACAAGTTGCGGATGCGGTTGCACGCGAAAAGTCGATTGATCGCGAGCAGGTGCTGGATGCGATGGAACAGGCAATCCAAAAGGCCGGGCGATCGAAATATGGCCAAGAGCACGATATTCGCGCGGTCATCGACCGGAAATCCGGCGAGATTAGCTTGGCGCGATATATCGAGGTCGTCGAGGAAATCGAAAACGAGGTCACCCAGGTCACATTGCCAGAAGCGCATCACCGCAAAAACGACGCAGTTCTGGGTGAGTTCATTGTTGATCCGTTGCCCCCTATCGACTTTGGCCGCATTGCCGCGCAGACCGCGAAACAGGTCATCGTACAAAAAGTGCGGGAAGCCGAACGTGAACGCCAGTTCGAGGAGTACAAGGATCGCGCGGGCGAAGTCGTGAACGGATTGGTCAAGCGGATCGAATTCGGCAACGTGACCGTCGATCTGGGCCGAGCGGAAGCGGTGCTGCGTCGTGAGGAATTATTGCCGCGCGAGAGTTTCCGCCGTGGCGACCGCGTGCGCGCCTATATCTACGACGTACGCCGCGAAATGCGTGGTCCGCAGATTTTCTTGTCTCGTGCGCATCCGAATTTCATGACCAAGCTGTTTGGCCAAGAAGTGCCGGAGATTTATGACGGCATAATCGACATCAAGGCGGTGGCGCGCGATCCGGGCAGCCGTGCGAAGATCGCAGTCCTATCGCATGACTCCAGTATTGATCCCGTTGGCGCCTGCGTTGGTATGCGCGGCAGTCGCGTGCAAGCGGTTGTTGCCGAATTGCAGGGCGAGAAGATCGATATTATTCCGTGGTCGTTGGACACGGCGACATTTGTCGTCAACGCTTTGGCGCCGGCGGAAGTCGCGAAAGTCGTGCTGGACGAAGACGCCGGTAAGATCGAGGTCGTGGTGCCGGACGAACAACTCAGCCTGGCCATCGGTCGGCGCGGACAAAATGTGCGGCTCGCATCGATGCTGACTGGTTGGGAAATCGATATCCTGACCGAGGAAGAAGAAAGCGACCGTCGCCAGCAAGAACGGCGTGATCTGAGCGAACGCTTCGTGACCGCATTGGATGTCGACGATGTGCTGGCGCATCTATTGGTCACCGAAGGGTTTTCCAGTGTTGAGGAAGTGGCCTTTGTGCCGCTTGAAGACATGGTCTCAATCGAAGGCTTCGAAGAGGAAATTGCCCAGGAGCTGCAAAGCCGTGCGCGCGAATTTCTTGAAGCCGAGACGGCCCGCCTCGCGGAGCAACGCCGGGAGCTGGGTATCGAGGATGAATTGGCGGCCATCGAAGGTCTGAATGATGCGATGTTGGTGGCGCTAGGCGAGCGCGAGATCAAAACGCTTGAAGACTTTGCTGATTTGGCCGGCGATGAGTTGACTGATTCGGAAGAAGGTTATTTGCGCGAATTCGGCCTTGATCTCAATTTGGCGAATGACCTTATCATGTCGGCGCGTATCGCGGCCGGTTGGTTTACCGCGGAAGAGTTGGCCGCGGCTCAAGAAATTGAATCGGAAGATAATTCGGCCATCGAGTCCGAAGCCGCTCCGGTATGAGGGCGATAGACGAGAGAGATGTTGGATTTGGCGACAAATGTTGAGGAATCGGGTACGCGGGCCGGCGGTAGTCGGCGCTGCATCGTCGAGGGCGGCGATCTGTCGCGCGACGAGGGTATCCGATTTGTCGTCGGGCCCGAGAATAACGTCGTTCCCGATATTCTCTCCAAACTGCCTGGGCGCGGATTTTGGGTCGGCGCCGGCCGCCCGCAAGTCGATGCGGCGGTAAAAAACAACCGGTTTGCCCGCGCAGCGCGCCGGCAAGTTGCGGTAACATCCGATTTATCCGATCAAGTCGAGTTCTTGTTGGCAAAACGATGTATCGATATGATTGCATTGGCGCGCCGCGCCGGAGAGGCTGTGGCCGGATTTGAAAAGACCAAGGCATGGATAACGGACGGTACCGGTGACGTATTGGTGCAGGCCGAGGATTGTGCGCAGAACGCGCGTGATAAATTTAAAGCGTTGTCGAAAGGCAGTCCGGTGGTAAGAGTCCTCCGGGCAGAAGAACTCGGCCGAGCGTTTGGGCGAGATCGGGCGGTACATGTTGTGCTGGCACATGGCGGTCTTGCGGATAAGCTGCGCACCGAGGCGCGGCGATTAAACGGTTTTCGGACCGCTGGCGGTGAATGGGGTAACGAATGACGCAGAATAACGAACAAGACGGTAAACTGACGCTTCGCCGGCCGGGACGACTGGAGTTGAAGAAGACAGTCGAGACAGGACAAGTCCGACAAAGCTTCAGCCACGGACGCACAAAGGCTGTGACCGTCGAGGTGAAGAAGAAACGTACCTTCGAACGCGGTGCTGGCGGCAACATGCGTGCTGTCACAGATATGCCGGCGCCCGTGGCGGCGCCCACTGAAGAACAACAACTGAGTTCTCCGGATCTTGGCAATCTTACCGAAGAGGAGCGTGCGGCGCGGATACGTGCACTGCGTGGTGCGATCCAAGACGAAGAGCAGCGCCAAATAGCCGAAGCCGAAGACCAGAAACAGCAAGAAGCGGCGGCTGAAGAAGCAAAGCGTTTGGCTGAAGAAGAAGCTCGCAAAAAGGCCGAAGAGGAAGCCAGTCAGGAGGCAGCCTCTGATCCAACACCGGCCGAGATAAATATCGCGCCGCCACCGGTCGAAACGTCGGCGCGGCCAAAACGCGCGGAAACGGCACGGACCGAAGTTAAACCGGCAAGTCCGGCAGCTCGGCGCCCAAGCAAGCCTGATGCGGACCGGCCGACGCCAAGATCCCGCAATGAGCCGAAAAGGCGGGATCGCAAGCTGACCATTACACAGGCTTTGGATGCGGCAGACGGATCCGAGGAAGATCGCGTACGGAGTCTGGCTGCAGTGAAACGGGCGCGCGAACGTGAGCGCCAGCGTGTAAAAGAAGAGCGCGCGAGTGGTGGGGTGCGGAAAGTCGTGCGCGAAGTAGTAATTCCGGAAACGATTTCCGTCGCCGACCTTGCTAACCGAATGGCCGTGCGAGGGATCGATGTCGTCAAAGCATTGATGCGCCTGGATATAATGGCGAACGTAAACCATGTGCTTGAAGCCGAAACGGCAGAATTAATCGTCGCCGACTTCGGCCATAAGGCGAAACTGGTCTCCGAGGCGGATGTTGAAATCGGCATGGATGGCGAGGAAGACCGCGAAGAGGATCTCACATCGCGCGCACCAGTGGTTGCGGTCATGGGTCATGTCGATCATGGCAAGACTTCCTTGCTAGACGCTTTACGGTCGAGCGATGTGGCGGCCGGCGAAGCCGGTGGCATCACACAGCATATCGGTGCCTACCAAGTCGTATTGTCGGGCGGACAGAAGATCACCTTTATTGATA
>JABJCS010000028.1 GCA_018665505.1 Alphaproteobacteria bacterium | reverse complement strand
GCTTCTTCGAGACAGCCAAGCCCGGTGATCCTCATCGACTTGATGGTGATCGTGATGGTATCGCGTGTGAGAGTCTGAGGCACTAGACGGGAACTCTGGTTACTCTGGCCTAAAATTTATCCGGGCCGTCTTCCAATATATATTCGGTAGGGGGTCGATTTTTGTCCCCCCGGGGTGGGCTTATCGTCCCATCCAGAGATGGAACCGTGTCACAGCGACAATTTTCTCCTGACCCTAAAACCCTTGTTCCAATCCTGTTCCACTGACTAGTCGATTCACATCGGATTCGGGTGAGCGTATAATACGAGGATCAACATCAACCAAGGATGTGGAACAAGCAGAAAGCCGACGAAATCAGGCTCCATACCCGCCGTTTTCGGCATCGGTGGGGCCGTAGCTCAGTTGGGAGAGCGCTACGTTCGCAACGTAGAGGTCAGGGGTTCGATTCCCCTCGGCTCCACCAAATTTCTTGGTGTCTCCGGAGATCGCGGGAGATATCAAACGAACCCCCGGGCTTCCGGGGGTTTTGTCGTTAAAGATTCGGGAAGTGTTGGACGTTTCAGAGAATCCTGGCCGGATCCGGCCATTCGTCTCTGTTCGCGATTTCGCGATCCAATACTTTTGCTGGTTCAGGCCGCTTTCTGGACCTTCTCGAGCCCGATATATCTGCGCTGCAGAACGCCAAGCAACTAAGCGCGCCTAGGCCTTGCCGAATCGTTCAAAGAACCTCTGCCCCAGCGGTGAAACCGGTTCCGCAGGTCTAAGGACCTTTCCCGCAGCTTGCTGCGCCGCTTCCACAAGCATCGATCCAAACCCGCTTTTGCGGAAACCGGGGTTCACAAATATATAAGTTATCAGCCCGGCTGAGGCGTCGAATGTTGCGTAACCGATGGTCGTGTTCCGGTTAGTAATGATGACCGTGTCGCTGCCGGAAAGACGAGTGGAGAAAGTGTCTGTCATAGCACTTAGGATACGCACGCGCGTGTCGGTTGGATTGTGCGCTTTACGTAAATCATTACCGCCGCTTAAAACATATCGCCCCTCCCGCGAACTGCGTCAAGGCGATATTAACAGTACTCATCGAACGATAGCGCTAGCACTACAACCAGCCGCCCACACTCGGCTCTCGGATACAGGCCAACAGCACTCGGAAGCATCATCCCGGTGGAGGCCAAAAGCATGATGCACTAACGTTTAAAGCGAACCGGTCACTGCTGGCAGGTCACGCGGGAACTATTTCCTCACTGTTGGCTAGGAAAGAAACTCCACAACTACATTGTTGCTGCTGGACAGCTTCCACTCTTTGGGCAGTGCCAATATCTGTTTCCCATTTTCCATCTTGGCCAGGTTTGCAAGGCAACCCATGCCATCTATCCGAACCTCGTAATCTCCTTCCTTAAGCTCCGTATAACCCGAGAGATCGAAAGAAGATTGGCCGTCCTGGAAACCAGGCCTCTCCAAAACGGACCAGGGCCTTCCCAGCAGATGCGAGGCAGCCACCATCTCGCCTTTTCTAAGAAGATCACGGATCAGGGATGAAGACACCACCTCGCCTTCGCACATGATCTGTTCAATCACCGAGACCCCGATATCTCTTTGGGCACACAACTCCTTCAATATCTCGGTGTTGCCAGCCTGACGGCAACCGAACTTGAAATCTGTGCCGACGACCACGTGCGATGCCGACAGAGATTTATTTAGAACTTCCTCTACAAACTCGACCGGTGTTAGTGCCGCAAAATCCAAATCGAAGTGCTGGTTAACGCAAAACCCTGTTCCCAAACTTGCGAGGTCTCGCGTCTTCTGCAGGGAGGTGCCGAGCCGGAATTTTACCGCAGAGGCATCGAACAGCTCCCGAGGATGAGGGTCAAATGTCAGTATGGCGGGGCGGCAACACGTCTCGGCAGCGATCTGAACCGTCTGTTCGATCAGGGTTTGATGACCAATGTGCAGTCCGTCGAAATTGCCGATGGCGTAGACGCCTCCATGCCATTTTTCGGACACTTCGTGGTGACCCATGAAAACTGGCATCGGCGCGCGTTCATAGCTTGCGCAAACGTTCTCAGCATCCGGCAAAGGACCTGAGCGTTTAGCTAGGGAATATTGCATTCGAAGTCCTTGTCTTTTGCGTTGAATACGTGAAATATCGGGCGTCGGTTCACGGCAGGAATTGGCAACCTGGGGTTCTTCGCTTCTTCTCTGTTTTGATGCGAGAATTATCCGTTCTGAAACGTCTTCGTAACTCACTGTAATAATTAGAGAAATATCGGGGGCGTGTTGGATCGAGGTTTGCAATCCGATTCCCACTCCCTCCGCCAAATTTCTAACTTTCCTATGGCACAAATTCGGTTGGCCTTGGCGTTCAGGCCTATCGGTCGCTGGCGCGAGTTTGCCAGGCCTATTTGTAAAGCCGGATACGTGAAACCATCAGGTCGGCCGAGAATGCCCGTCCGATGGCGACCAGTCCGATGCGTTTGAGGCGTTGCGTATCGAGGGGCGAATCGAGCCGATACGGTTCGAATGCCGCGAATGGCGTATCGAATGTCTGCCAGCGCGCGCCGGCGGTGAAATGCGCCCGGTACGACTGCCAGGGCCGCGTCGCGTCGGGGGTTCGCAGGTGCAGCGAGTACTGTTCATTATTGCCGCG
>JABJCS010000271.1 GCA_018665505.1 Alphaproteobacteria bacterium | reverse complement strand
TGTCGATACGTGTGCTCGTGCTCAGATCGATGCCGGCTTCGTTGTTCAAAATGTCACCCGGCAGGGAAATAAAGACGGGGCCCATCGGCGGTGTCATCGCGATCTTGGCAGCGCGGCGTACGATGCGTGGCATGTCCTCGAGGCGCGTAATTTCCGTCGCCCATTTAACCAATGGCTCCGCCATCGGGACCAAGGGATCGTAAAGCAAGGGTTCGGTCAGCCCGTGACCCAACTCTTGCTGACCTGCCGTGATGATGAGCGGTGTGCCCGTGAATTTGCAATTGTAGAGGGCGCCCATGGCATTACCTAAGCCGGGCGCCACGTGGACATTACAGGCGACGAGTTGACCCGTCGCCCGCGAAAATCCATCCGCCATGGCGACGACGACGGATTCCTGCATGCCCATGACATAGGTGAGATCCGGATGGTCCTTCAACGCATGCATGATGGGCAATTCCGTCGTGCCGGGATTGCCGAACAGATGCGTGATGCCCTCGTCCTTGAGCAGTGACAGGAACGCCGAACGTCCGGTGATTTGATTTGCAGCCATGGGAAGCCCTCTCATGCGGTAGCCGAAAAAATGCGCCGCGCGGTCTTCAGCGCGGCGCCGTTAGATGTGTTGTTTAGCGATATAGGTCTTCGACCCCTTGGGTCACGCGGTCCAGTCTGTAGGACTCATCAAATGATACTTGCGAACATACGCCGCGAAACTCTCGACTTCGCGGTCAATGTCACTCTTATCCCACCCAAGGGTTGGCGCCACTAACTCCGCCGTCTCTCGCACCGCTTGCTCTGGAATTTGCGTATACCATCCAAGACCGGTTCGCCGGTATAGGATGCCGACTAGGTCTCGCGCGTATTCTTTTTCGACAGAGCGTAGAATGTGTGCGTGTGTGACATCCGGTCTGGCCGCCAATAGCGATGGAGAAGAAGTCGCATCCACCTCCTCGCCACCGAAGCGCAGCGCCTGTGGTGGAAGAGACGGGCGGAGGCGCTTTCTAACGGCTTTCACCACGCGCCGAGCGGTCGGCTGGTGCATCATAAAGGCGGCCCAGGTCACAGTCAGCATGTTGGGAAAGCCTTCCTTGCCGAGATCATGAATAACGCTGTACGGGAGCCTCCGTCCCTTGGGGAGGTCGGGGTCGTAGTTGAGAGGTCTGACTCCCGCCCAGGCCTGGAGGATTTTGGACCGGTCCATGTTCATACCCGGCATAAACAAATTGATCTCATGGATCAGCTCGTCGATATCCTCATCTTCCGGCGTTACATCGTCAATGTCACCTTCATAGACGGTTTCGGTCGGGCCGATGTAGTGCAGCTTGCCCCAGGGAACGCACATGATGGCGTCGCCTTCGGAGTTTAGCCCGGCGATGCCGACCCCTTCGAATTTCTCAGGCAGTTGGAGGGCGATGGAGACACCCTTGACCCAAACAATCTGTCTTTTGGGTTGCGTCTTGGCGGGGTTCATCCCATTGACGCGATCGATCCACGCGCCGGTGAAATTCAACAAAACTTTGCCGCTTACAGCTGCTTTGTCGCCGTCCTGGTTTTTAAGGGTAACTCGCCACACGTCGTTCTCGCGCTCAAATTCTTCCGCAGCTGTATAATTCAGAACAACGGCCCCCATCCGCTCGGCGTCCAAAATGCCGTCGATACAGATGCGCTCGGGCCAATGAAATTGGTGATCGTCGACACCGACTACGCTTTGCAATTGGTTTCCTTGTCTCAGCCATTGAATGAAAGGCAGGCTTCGTGCGTCGTCGGCTGCATCGCGAGCATAATTCAGCGGTGTTTTGCGAAGACCGACAAGCTGCAGAAATTTGGCGCCCAGGTCGACTTGCCATCCGCGATAGTTCGACGATTCAAAAATAGGCAAAAGCAAACGGGTTGTGTGAACGCCATTTGGTAAAGAACGAATCATTTCGTCTCCGACTTGGCTCGATTCTCGCGCGGAACGGACATTCGAAAGGAAAGAGCTTGGCTTTTTTACAAAATCCCATAGAGATTTTGGCGGTGCCAGATATCGCAAGCCACTGTGAAGTAATCTACTAGACCGCGACGAGGCTCCTGACGCGAAATCGTTCTTTTCCAAAAGAAGAACGCTGTATCCGGCGGCCGCTAAATGTTGAGCGGAACTTGATCCGCTGATCCCGCCTCCAATGATGACGACATCGAAGAGACAATCTTCCATATCGTGCAGTGACTTTGCGTGCATACGGCGGTTTTCCTTGTTCCTGAGGGTTAAATGAGGATCGCTTATCCCCAAATTTAAATTTCCCGATCTAATTGAGTCGCGCGACCGCTCTATTTCGGAGCTCGTCCGCTTCCTCCGATTTTCCGAGGCCGTCATAGGCTGTCGCCAAATCATAGAGAAGGCTCGGTGTCTCTCCTGCCTGTACGAGGGGCTCTAGAATATCACGGGCCTCCTCGAAACGTTGCCCGCGCAGCAAGGCGTTGGTCAGCGTCAGGCGAAAGACATCTCGTTGTGCGTTACTTCCTCCGATCCGCCAGGTCTCCCCGATAACGGGGCCGATCTTATTGGCGGCTTCGCCATATTCCTCGTTCCGATAGGCGCCGAATCCCTCGCAGAGAGGCCCTCCGATGCGTTCGAGGATGTTGGAATTGGTGCTGTTTTCCGCTTCGACGAAAGCATGTTGGCTCTGCATAAACCGCTTGAGCGTGCGTTGCCGGTCGACGGCGGCCATGGTCATCGCGAAATGTGCGTCAGTGAAGGCAATCGCGTGTTCGTCCGAGTGGCGCATCCACTTGTCGGCCAAGGGCTCCCAGCGGTCGCCTACGTCCAGGCCCAGCGATTCCAACCGCCACAACATGGAGCTGCAATCCATCAGTCGAGTGACCATGTCCTCGTCGCAATTCGCCATGCGGGCGTCGTAGATATCCAAGACCCGGTCAAACTGCTCTTTCTCCAGCAACGGTAGGCATAGATGCCACCATAAATGACCGCTAAGCCAGACCGCATCACGCCAATTGTCGACGGTGTTCTTCAGCCATTCGATGTTTTCGTCGCAACGCCCCTGCATCTGCATCACATGGGCGACGGCGTGGACAGCCCAGCCATCACGTGGCTCGATCTCGACGGCCTCACGGCCCATCTTCTCTGCCTCCGTATAGTCACCCGCTTCCTCCAGGCCGAACGCGCCCATGCCGAGGAGATAGCCGTAATAGGGCATATTGTTGCTCCAGCTCGGCAGGATGGTTTGGACCGATTTTCTCAGCAGCCGGGCCTCGCCGACCAGGAAATAAGATTCATGAGCGCATTTGGCCGCCATCATGTCGTGTGGATACTCGCACAGGATTTCGTCCCACATGCGGCCTGCTTTGGAGAACTCGCCGGTGGCGGCAACTTCAAAGGCGTCGATATGGGCTTGTTCGCGCGGGGTCACACGGCTGCGGCGCGCTCGGGCGGCGCGTAGTTCAAGGCTGACGCGCGGATGGCTTGGTCCGACGCCGCCGAATAGGCGCAGACACCCGGTCAAGCAGTACCCCATGGCGAAGTCAGGATCGACCTCCGCCGTGGACAGGAGACGTCCCACCGGCTCCCCGCTGAACAGCATATAATCGTCCATGGCTGCGTTAAAGGCATCTGCTGTATCGGGAAGTGAGGCCGTAAATTCCAACCCAAGTTTATCGGTTGCCATGAATTTTCCTCGATCCTAGTTCGCAAGCTGTTTCGGTTCTGCTGTTCACCGTTTCAAGCGAGCATACATCATTCGAAGTAGCCGAAAAGATTGGGTGGAGAGATTTTAGATGGCGACGTCGATATTTCGGACTTCTTTCTGCGAGCAATTGGGAATTGAGTATCCGATTGTTCTCGCGGGAATGGGTTCGCGTGGCAGGGCGACACCGCCGGCGCTGGTCGCTGCCGTGTCGGAAGCGGGCGGTTTGGGGGTGATTGGTGGCTCTGGGTTGACGCCGGAAGAATTACGCGACGCCATTCGCGAGACCCGGTCCCTGACGTCAAAGCCAGTGGGCGTAGATCTGATTCTGCCGGGAAAAGTAGCGGCTGAAGCAGGCGGAACACGCTCGGCGGTACGCGCGCAATTGCGTCAACGGTTCCCGGAACATGTCGCCTTCGTCGAAAGGTTGATGGAAAAGTTCGAATTGTCGCCGGTTGAAGTCGACAATGAATTTGTCGTCGCCAATACCTCCGGTGCGGACGGTGGCACACCGGGACAGACGAACCGCAACAATATCCAGCAACAAGTCGACGTGATCATGGAGGAAGACGTACAAGTCTTCGCGGCTGGGCTTGGCGACCCTAGTTGGGTGGTGCCGTTGGCGCATGATCGGGATATGAAGGTCATGGGTCTGGCGGGTTCGCCCCGAAACGCGGAACGCCAAAAAACCGCAGGGGTCGATATCATCGTGGCTCAAGGTTACGAGGCCGGTGGTCATACGGGAAAGATCGCGAACTTCCCGCTGATCCCGCAGGTCGTTGATGCCGTGGCGCCGATGCCGGTATTAGGTGCTGGCGGAATATCCGACGGTCGCGGCATTGCCGCTGCTTTGGCATTGGGTGCGAGCGGTGCGTGGATCGGGACCGCTTTCTTGGTCGCGGCGGAATGCGCGATTGATCCACAAAACAAACAGCAAATTGTCGATGGTAGGTCGCAAGACTTCGATATACGCAGAATTTACACAGGGAAAACCATGCGCAGTTATAAAAATTCAGCCGTACAGGCTTGGGATGAATCAGGTTTGGAGCCGCTTCCGATGCCATATCAAAAAATCATGATGGACGATTTTAACGCGTCGGCGGCAGCGGCGGGACGGTATGACCTGCACAGCAATCCAGCGGGTCAAGCTTCGGGCATGTTGGCGAGTGTTCGTCCAGCGGCGGAAATATTCGATGATTTGGTAACGGGAACTATCCAGGCGCTTGAGCAAACGCAGAGCGCTGTGGAGTTCTCCGCATGAGCGCGCTGCCGTTAGAGGGTGTGCGGGTCCTCGATCTCTCGCGGATCATTGCCGGGCCGAATTGCACCATGCAGCTCGCGGATATGGGCGCGGAAGTTATAAAGGTCGAAGTGCCCGGCAGCGGTGACGATTCGCGCCGCATGAAACCGCCCGAAGTCGGCGGCGAAGGACATTTCTATCTGGCCTTTAACCGGAACAAGAAGAGCATCGCCATTGATATGAAGACGGATGCGGGACGTGATCTTGTCCTGAAGGTGGCGGCATCGTCTGACGTTTTCGTCGAAAATTTCCGCCCCGGCGTCGCGAAACGCCTCGGTGTCGATTATGAGACGTTGCGCGAGCTGAACCCGCGCCTCGTCTATTGTTCGGTCTCCGCCTACGGACAGGAAGGCATGATGTCGGACCGACCGGGCCTCGATCCCGTCTTTCAGGCGGAAATGGGGCTGATGTCGCTCTGCGGAGAGATCGACGGATCGCCGATGCGCCACCCGCTCTCAATCATCGACTTGTTCACCAGTCTCTACGCATCTACGGCGGTCTGCGCCGCCGTGGTCGATCAAAAGGCGACCGGGACCGGACGGCATATCGATGTGTCGTTGATGGGCGGCGCAATTTCGGTTCTCGGCAATGCAGCGCAATATTATTTCACCAGCGGTGAAGCGCCGCCGCGCATGGGGAACGGCTTTCCGACCGTGGTGCCAGTCGGCGCCTTCGCGGGCAGTGACGGTGGGTTGTTCTATCTCGCCTGCGGCACCCAGAGGCTTTACGAGAACCTCGTGGTCAAAGCGCTTGAACGGCCTGACCTGAATGAAGACCCGTATGCGACCATGGGGGACCGGGTAAACCGGCGGGATGAATTCATGGGGTTGCTCGCCGATATCTTCAAAGCACAACCGCGAGATCACTGGGTCGAGACATTGCGCAAAGCAGGTGTTCCGTGCGGGCCGGTGCGCAGCCTCGAGGAAGCGCTGAACGCGCCGGAAGTCATTGAAGCGGGATTGATTCAAACCCTGGATCATCCGACGGCGGGTGCATTGCGCACCTTGCGCTCACCCATCGGGTTGCCGGGCGGGCCGGATCGCCAGGATTTGCCACCACCATTGTTGGGCGAGCATACGGATGAAATTTTGAAGAATGTTCTCGGATTAAATGATAGCGAGGTCGCGGATCTCAGATCCGACGAGGTTGTGGCCTAGGAAGGTTCCCGATGGACGAGATGCTGCCAGACGAAATTCGTGTGATTCGAGATAGCGTGAACCGCTTCATGGAGACCGAAGTCAACCCGGTGATGGATGGGTTTGAGGGCCGCGGTGAGTTTCCACGCGATCTTGTGAAGAAGGCGGGTGACGCAGGCTTTTACGGCTGCGTCTTTCCGGAATCCGTCGGTGGTACTGATCTCGGTTATGTAGCGGCAACGGTGGTCAGCGAGGAACTGGCGCGCAATGACGTGCGGTTCGCTGCCTGCAACAACCAACAGGGATCGACCTGTCCGCAATGCATCTACGCGGGAGGCTCAGTGGAGCAGGTCATGAAGTTCGTGCCGCCGCTCTTGGCGGGTGAGACCATCGGCATGATGGCGTTGACGGAATCAAGCGGTGGTTCCGATGCGCTCGGCAATATGAAGACGACAGCGGTCCGAGACGGCGATGTCTATCGGCTGAATGGATCGAAAATGTTTGCCTCCATGGC
>JABJCS010000270.1 GCA_018665505.1 Alphaproteobacteria bacterium | reverse complement strand
TCTACGCTTGAGACAGCGGTAAGTGGGCGCTAGATTGCGCGACCTTATTTTAGACCACTTTGCCTTGGGAGATATTGATATGTCGGAAGTCGGCGGTGTTGCGGGCGATCGTTTACGTTCACTTATTGAGCGGATCGAGCGCTTGGAAGAAGAAAAAGAGACGATCTCCGTCGATGTTCGTGAAGTGTATGCGGAAGCCAAAGCAACTGGATTCGATCCGAAAGTCATGCGCCAAATCGTGCGATTGCGGAAAATGGAATCCGACGACCGTAAGGAACAAGAAGCCTTACTAGAGATTTACAAAGAAGCCTTGGGCATGGAAGCGCCGGCGACGCCGGAGCCCGTCGATATATAGCTTGCTCTAGAGCGAGCCGGCATCCGGGACGAACCAAAACGTATCGGGTTGGTGAATGCCGAGATGCCCGCCCGGCTCCCAGTTGTAAATTCCGTCTTCGGGGACATTGCGCAGGCGATTGCTGACCACGACCGGCTGCAATGTTCCGTTGATGAGGCCAATGACGAAGGTACGGTCCGCATGGATTTGTAACATCTCATGCCAGACCTTCTCGCGATCTTTAGGCAGCGGTGTTGACGCCCATTTGCGTAACAGCACCAACAATTGCCGCGCTGCGGGTAAATCGGGAGCGGTGCCGGCTTGGCCCGCGGTCTCCGCGAATTGACCCCATTTAGGCCATTGATATTGGACTTGCCGTGTTGGCGCGAGCTCAGTAGGAGCCGATTCCGCCCGCGCTAGGCCGTTCTCCCATCCCGAGGAAATCGACATGATTGTCAGGCCCGCATAAATTCGACTTCGCAACACATCCCGGTGCGACGAACGCGTGTGCAGTTTCACGCCGATGCGTTTCCAGCTGTCCTGGATAAGCTGCAAGACATCAGGTTCCTCGGTGTTCTCGCCGGCCGTCTCGATGATAATTTCGATCGGGCGGCCGTCCTCCATCAAACGGAGGCCCTTTTTGTTACGACGGGTAAGGCCCATATCGTCCAACAACTTATTGGCGCCTTTAATATCGTAGACGGCATGCGCGTCTTGATAATCCTCGCGATAGAGGGGGCTGTCCGGCAGCATGGTATTCTGTGCCGGGATCGCGAGGCCGTAATACAAGGTCTTGTTGATTTCTTCACGGTTGATCGCCATCGACAATGCGCGCCGGAATCGGACATCGCGCAGCAATTGTCGCCACCCTTTATCTTCGGCATTCAGATTGGGGAACAGGGCCAAATGTGACCCTTTGCCGACCCGCCACGTGCGGACAACATAGCCCACCCGGTCTTCCGCCGATTTCAGTAGCGGCAGATTGTCGAACCTTAGATATCGCGCCTGTAGATCAGATTCGCCCGCACTAGTCTTCGCGGCGATCAGACGTTTGTTTGCGATATTCATTACTACGCGGTCGATATAGGGTAGCTGGCGACCTTCCGGATCGACCCGGTGATAGTACGGATTGCGTTTGAAGATGAAGCGGTCGGCCGGTAACGAGGTCGTATTCAACCAAGGTTGCAAGGTTGGCAATTCGGGATTGTCGAAGCGGTATGGATTGTCTTTTCGGTTATGTAGACCCGCCCAGTTTCGCATGCCTCCCGCCTGCGCCTTCGCATCCAATGCGGCACGGTCTTGGTATCGTGGATGGAATTGCTTCAGGTAATGGGCGGGCCGATAGATAAAAATCGGTCGGCTCCGCGCCAAGGATTCCAAGAAGTAGGGATTGGATTTTGACCAACTGAACTCGACCGTTTGCGCATCGACAATGCGAAATTGAGGTAATTCGCCGTCGACGCGGAAGATATTGGGCGGACCTACCGGGGAGAGTTCAGTATTCGTTGCCACGTCTTCCCAATAATAGCGGAAATCCTCGGCGGTGAAGGGCGCGCCGTCCGACCATTTGTGTCCGGCCCGGAGGTGTAAGGTGAAAACCCTGCCGTTATCGACCTGAATGCGTTTCAGAATATCTGGGACCACACTGAAGCGCTCGTCGTAGCGCATGAGGCGCGCGTAGCCGTAGACGGTCATGAGCCGCACGTCTTTTGGCCGCGCCATGAGCATTCTGAGGGAGCCGCCGTATAGGCCCGGACTTTTTTTGCTTCCCTTGAATCGGACAATCAGGGGCTGTTTTGGTAGACGCTCCTCCACAGGCTTGATTTCGCCCGCCTCGACTCGTTTTGTGAGGATTGGCGATTCGGAATATGTGATCGCCTGTGCCGAAGATGCGGCAAGAACGAGTAGTCCAACTAAAATCAGAGATCGTATCTTTCGACAAAAGGCCTCTTTAAAGAACGAATAAAAAAATCAGCACGTTCGATATACGAAACGTTTAAGCAGGTTGAATGCCGGCTACATTTTCATATCGTCTTGCCACGGTTTGATCTTGTCGAATTTTTTCGCGGCTTCCGGCAGGCCCGGTGATTTTGTTTGAATACCGATCGCATTGAAATTTTCGACGCTCGTCTCATCAATCTTGATGTCTTTATTCTCGACGATTCGCGCGACGGTTTCGGCGATCTCGTTAAACCCATCGATGGTAGATTCGATTTTGATCTTCCCAGAATCGGTTAAAAGTGTGAGCTCCATCCAACCGGCATCGCGGTCTCGCTTAATGGTAAAAAACCGCAATTTAGCGCCTGTAACACTGCTCCAATCCACCCGTCGACGGCGTAATCCGAAGATCTGGAGGCCATCCGGATCGATTTCAATCATGGTCAAATGTTTTGACCATGTTTTGACACCAAACCCGGCAAATAAGGCAAAGAGCGGTCCAATAAAGAAGAACATGACAGGGGCCGAAAATGCGCTAATCATCAATGCGCCGGTGATGGTTGTGCCCACGCCCGCTTGGATATAATCGCCCCGTAAGGATGCTACCGGGTAGCGGAATCCGCTCATCGTATTTTCTCCAAAAGGTCCTCGACGGAAATCCACCGCGCCGCCGGATGTTTCTGTGTCACCTCTAGCAGTCGTTCGATGAAGCGCCAAGAGGCAGGATCGTGATTTAGATGGTGGGTCATCAAACCTGTTGCCTCAGGTGTTATACCGTTTGCCAATCGTTGAGAGGACAGATGGTTAATATACGCGACAATCGCAAGCTCATCGCTGACAAAATTCCGTGATCCTCGCCAATCTATGATATCGACGTGAACGTTGAGTTGGTTGAATTGTTTGTCGGGATTGCTCGGGCCGAAGGTCGAAACTGCCCGTAAACCAACCCGCTCGAGCCGTTCTGCTAGAGAATTGTCGATGCGATTCCAGGGGGGGACGAAGACTGCGGTCGCGGTGTGCGGCATCAACGTATTTAGACGCTGCCATCCCTGATCGATCTCGGCGATCATATCATCTAAGGGTCGGTGCGGTCCGAATTCGGATTTCTTCTCTGTGGACGGTGCGTGGTTTTGATGTGAATACCCGTGCGGCAATGCACTGACGCCGGAGTAGCTTGCCAACATCTCCGCCAATGCATCGGTCGCCAAAGCTGGTATAGCGGCAATGGAGATGGGGGTGCCGGTGCTCGCGGCCCGGCGTGGGGCGTTGCCTGAAGTACTGGGCGACGCTGGGCTGCTCGTTGACCCGCTGGATGTCGACGCCTTGGCGGCCGGCATCGGACGCTTGATCACTGACACCACGCTGCGCCGGCGGCTGGAGCAGGCTGGTCCAACCCAAGCCCATCGGTTCTCGTGGGATTCGTCCGCCGCGCGGCTGCGAGAGGCGTACGAGGTGGCCCGCGAGCAC
>JABJCS010000269.1 GCA_018665505.1 Alphaproteobacteria bacterium | reverse complement strand
CGACTGGCGCCAATAAAGCATCGCTGCGACGAATATCCCCTATGTCGCCTTCAAAGCGGCATAGGGGATTTTTTATGGCCGTACCGTTGATCAACAGTCGAGCGTGTTGACCCGCTCCCAATCGGTCAGATGACGGGAATAATCGTTCCACTCATCTGTTTTGATCTTTATGTAGGCGGCCGCGAATTCATCGCCTACGGCTGCCTTAAAAGTTTTGTTGCGTTCGAACGCTCGGATCGCATCGATCAAATAAAGCGGTAATCTCTGCGCCCGGACCGTATGGCCCTCCGCATACATGTCGATGTCCAAGCGCTTGCCGGGATCAATCTTATTCTCAATACCATCCAGGCCCGCCGCCAAATAAGCTGCCTGCAATAAATACGGATTGGCAGCCCCATCGGCGAGGCGAAACTCGAGACGGCCCGCATCCGGTGTGCGTACCATATGAGTGCGATTATTGCCGGACCACGTCACCACATTCGGCGCCCATGTCGCCCCCGACACGGTTACCGGCGCATTGAGACGCTTATAACTGTTTACAGTCGGGTTCGTGAGCGCGCACAAGCCTTCCGCGTGGCGCAAGACGCCGCCGAGGAAATGATGGGCCAATTGCGAGAGGCCGAGTTCGTCCTTTTTATCGAGGAAGAGGTTCTTCTTGCCTGTCTTGTCCCAGACAGAGGCATGAGCGTGACAGCCATTCCCCGTCAAATGCATAAACGGCTTCGGCATAAAGGTCGCGCGCAGTCCGTATTTCTCCGCGATCGACTTGACCATGAATTTGAAGAAGGCGTGCCGATCCGCCGTCACCAACGCGTCATCGTAATCCCAGTTCATCTCGAACTGACCGTTCGCGTCCTCATGATCGTTCTGATACGGCCCCCAACCGAGCCTTAGCATAGCGTCGCAAATTTCCGCGATAACTTCATACCGTCGCATGAGTGCGGATTGGTCGTAGCACGGCTTACCGGCGATATCGTGAGGGTCGGAGATATCTGTCCCCTCCGGATCGATCAGATGATACTCGGCCTCGACGCCCGTCTTCAAGCGAAGCCCTTTTTTCATGGCGGCATTGAGAAGGCGCTTCAAGACGACACGTGGGGCTTGGGCAACCGGCGCTCCTTCCATCACCAAGTCTCCAGCGACCCAGGCCACTTCCGGTTTCCACGGTAGCTGCATCAAGCTTGAGGGATCGGGCACCGCGAACATATCGGGATACGCAGGGGTCATATCCAAATAAGCCGCGAATCCGGCGAACCCGGCCCCACTCTTTTCCATCGCTGGAGCCGCCGATGCCGGGACGAGTTTGGAGCGCTGAACACCCCGAAGATCCGTAAAATTGAACAAAAAGTACTTAATGCCATGCTTCTTCGCGAAAGCTTCGAGCTTGCCGGCCATTTTGCGTCTCTCCCCGTATTGCTATGTATTATTTATTAACACCCGGTATCCAGTCGGTCCCCGCTAAGGGGACCCGTGCCATAGCAGCCGCCTCTACCGTCAAGGCCACCATATCTTCGGGCTCGAGATTGTGGACGTGAGATTTACCGCATGCACGCGCCAAAGTTTGGCACTCCATCGTCAATGTCGAGAGATAGTTTCGCACCCGCCGTGCGCCCTCTTCCGGGTCAAGCCGCTTTTCCAGTTCCGCATCCTGCGTGGTAATACCGACGGGACACCGCCCGGTGTGACACATATGACATTCCCCCGGCCGAGTCCCGAGCGCTGCGTAATCATCCTCGTATAGAGGTGCGTTGCAATTGAGCGCCATGAGCGCCGCCATACCGATGGAAACCGCATCCGCTCCCAAAGCCAATGCCTTGGCGACATCGCCGCCGGTGCGAATACCGCCGGAGACGATCAGCTGCACCTTGCGATGCATGTCGAGCTCTTGCAGCGCTTCCACGGCGAGGCGCACGGCCGGTAATGTCGGGATGCCGACATCCTCGATAAAGATGTCCTGCGTCGCCGCAGTTCCACCCTGCATGCCATCGACCACCACCGCATCGGCCCCGGCCTTGACCGCGAGCAT
>JABJCS010000268.1 GCA_018665505.1 Alphaproteobacteria bacterium | reverse complement strand
TCCTGTTTCCTGGTATTGCTCTGCTTGTGCCCCACTCAATGACCCCGACATCGAACAACTCCTAGACGATATCTTTCAGATACGGTTTCACTTCGTCCGCAAATAGCTCAAGCGCTTCAATCCGCTCCGGCTGTAAGCCCAAGAAATCAAACACAAAATGTCGCACACCCGCGTCGTGAAACTCTTTGATCTTGGCGGCAACATCTTCGGGCGTACCCATGGCGCAGTAGCGTTCCGCCGCGCGGCGAAAATCCATGGCGTAGCGTTCCGACAACAATTTCGTCGCCCGGTCCCAGGCTTTCTCGTAACTCTCGTCGATGCAGCAAAACAGCAAGTGCCCGGAGCCGAAATTATCGATCTTCCGTCCCGCTTCCTCCGCCGCCTCGTCGATTTTGCTCAAGGCATCGCGGAACATATCAGGCGTGATGACGTATGAAAGATAACCGTCGGCCAAGCGTCCGGTCCGCTTCAAGGCAGCCTCGGACCGCCCGCCACACCAGATCGGCGGTCCCCCGGGCTGAAAGGCTCCCGGTTGCATATGCACTTCGGAGAACGGATAGAACTTGCCATCATGAGCTGCGGGCTCACCCGTCCACAACTTCTTCATCACCTCGATACCTTCAGTCAGGCGCACACCGCGTTCGCTTGTCGGCACACCAACCAATTCCCATTCACGCGGAAACTCGCCACCGACACCAACCCCGAAAATAAAGCGGCCTTCGGAGAGGTGATCCAAGCTAGCAGCCTGTTTCGCGGCGGCCGCCGGGTGACGCATTGGCAAAAGATAAACGCCCGTGGCAACGGTTAATTTCTTGCTATAGGCGCAAGCATGCGCCAACTGCACGAACGGATCGAGGATCGGCATGGTGAAGGCGAGATGATCGCCGACCCAGATAGAATCGAATTCCAATCTATCGAGCAGTTCGACTGTTTTCTCGGTTAAATCCGGGGTCGGTAACCTTGTTTGGATACCAAATTTAGTTTCCGTCGCCAACGGTAGGGCCATTATTTATCCACCTTCATTCTCAACTATAGTATCGAAATCGAAGCTATCCCGGATATTCGATGTGTCAAATGTCGGTATCCGTTTCCCCAACACCGCCAAAAGTCTGGACTTGGGCCGCCCTCGCGCCAAATGTCCTTTCATCTCAAATTCTGGAGGTCCTAATGACCGACAAACTTCTCTTCGACGTAACCGACAAGATTGCGACGATTACGTTCAACAACCCTGAAAAACTTAACGCCTTCACAACGGAAATGCTCGAAGCCTATGAACAACGGCTCGAGGAATGTCGTACCCGCGACGACGTTTGGGCCATCATAATCACTGGTGCGGGACGTGGGTTCTGTGCGGGTGGAGACACCGGACGGATGGGCGCCGATACACCGCCGACACCAGCCGAGATTAAGTCCGGTTTGTGGGATCTCGTACAACTCATCTCATTGAAAATGACGGAGATCGACAAACCGATAATCGCCGCGGTGAACGGTGTCGCGGTCGGAGCGGGAATGGACATGTCCCTGCACGCGGACCTTCGCATCGCCGCAGAGAGCGCACGTTTCGCAGAAACCTATGTTCGCGTCGGCCTCGTGCCCGGTAATGGTGGAGCCTGGTTCCTGCCGCGCATCATCGGCATGCCGCGCGCCCTCGAGATGTTGTGGAGTGCCGATTTCGTCGACGCTGAAAAAGCTCTCGACTACGGCTTGGTCAACAAAGTCGTGCCCGATGACAAACTGATGGAAGAAACCCGCGCTTATGTCGAAAAGCTCGTTAATTCCTCACCAATTTCCGTTCGTTTGATCAAACGGACGATGAAAGCTGGTTTGAATATGGATTTACGCAGTTCGCTCGACATGGTGTCCTCGCATATGATCTTGGCGCGTTCCAGTGAGGATCATAAGGAAGCCATCGCCGCATGGCGCGAGAAACGCCCCGGCGTCTATAAGAACAAGTAATTCAGCTGTCAGTCAAAGTTTGGTAAACTCGGCTCCATCGAATTCACTCGAGGATATTTCAAAAGAAACTACAAAAATTAGGCGTTCTCGTTACCGTGACTGCGCTTGCAGGATTCCTTACAGCTTGCTCGCCTGAAGTCGGCAGCAAGGAATGGTGTGAAGACCTCAAATCCAAGGCGAAAGGCGAATGGTCGGCGAACGAAGCCGCCGACTTTGCCAAACACTGCATTCTATAGCGTTACCGCCTGGCGGCGGCGAGGATCAAGCGGATTACTTGTCCTCGTCGCCGTCGGCGTAAGACGGCGCTTTGAAGTAACGTGGGAAGTCGCCGATGGTCTTCATGTCGACCTCGACGATCGAAGGCCCCGTTACAGCCAACGCATTTGACATGCCTTCTTCCAAACCATCCGCCTGATCGACCTTAACGTAATTAATGCCGGCGACTTCGGAAAGTTTCTCCAAATCAGGCCCCAGCAAATCACCAAAATAGTGACGCCCGCCATAGAGCGTATCTTGGATATGCTTGATAACGCCGTAACCCTTGTCGTTC
>JABJCS010000267.1 GCA_018665505.1 Alphaproteobacteria bacterium | reverse complement strand
GGACGGCTCTTATCACACACTCTCACCAGAATCCTCAATCCAGATCCAGCGCAAGCTCGGTGCCGACCTCATCGTCGTACTCGACGAATGCACCCCCTATCACGTCGATCAGGCCTACACGGAAAACTCACTGGCGCTGACCAAACGTTGGGCCGACCGCAGCCTGGCGGAGTTCGAGCGCAGTCATGACTGCCGGCAGGCGCTCTATGGTGTCGTCCAGGGCGGCATCTACGAGGCTTTGCGGCGGGAGAGTGCGGAATTCGTCTCCTCCCGTCCATTCTTCGGGCACGCGGTCGGCGGATGCCTCGGCGCACAGGCGGATCAGATGTACGACGTGGTGCGATACTCCATGGAGCCGTTGCGCCGCGACCGCCCGGTCCATCTGCTCGGCATCGGCGCCATCCGGGATATTTGGGAAGGCGTCGAGATGGGCATCGACACGTTCGATTGCGTCACGCCGACGCGGATCGCGCGACACGGCTGGGCTTTGTCGCGAGAAGCCCCGGCTTTCCGGCGCAACCTCAGAAACGCGAAATTTCGCGAGGACGATGCACCACTGGATGAAGACTGTGATTGCATTGCCTGCCGCCGCTACAGCCGCGCGTATATTCACCATCTGTTGAAGGCGAACGAAATTCTCGGCCTGCACCTGCTCACGGTGCACAATATCCGCTATATGACGCGGCTGCTCGCAACGGTTCGCTCAGCCATTCTGGCGGGACGGCTGAGAGAAGCGAAGGCCGACTGGCTCGGCGGTTAATCCAACACAGTTTCCAAGGCGTCGTGCTCGGCATCTCTGCCGTAGCAGATCAATAGACTACCGGATCCGACCATATCCTGCGCATCATAGGGACCGCTCCGATACGCTCCATCGCCGCGTATGCCGAGCAGTTGCAGCGTCCCGAGTTTCGGCAACAAATCACCAACCGTCGTAGCCTCATCACCGCGGTACTCGTGCTCGGCCACACTATGTCCGCCATGGAGTTGCAATAATCGATGGAAGCGGCGGGCGCCGAGCGAGGTGGTCCGCTCCAGTAAAAAACCCACGACCGCGCACATCGCACGGTCGAGTGTCTTGTTCAGCATGACCACCAGGATCACCGCAATCGCGCCGGCAAACATCAGCACCTGGGTGAGTATCGCTTCGGCGGTCTGCTCGCCGCCCGCAAACGAGACGATCAACGTCGAGGCGGTTGACACCAATCCCAAATTGCCGAGCACCATCAGAATGACGACGATGCGGCGGCGAACCGGATAATGCACGATCATCTCTGATTCCGATGTCGTAAATCCGGCTCCCGTCAACGCAGAGACAGATTGAAAACGGGCTACATTCTCCGGCAATCCGGTCAGTCGCATCGCCACCGCCGCGATCCTCACGATGATGAACGATCCAGCAAACAAAACGGCGATGGCCAACGCTGCTGCCATTTTCAACGCTCCTTCGGTTTACGATGTAAACACTAGGCTAAACCGCCAAAGGCGACACCGGAAAGCAGCAACAAAGCGTCAACAATCATATTACCCCACTCCTTCGTTTTTGCCTTCTTCGGCCTTGCGCCGTCCGTGTACCTCTCGATTCGATGCGCTATACTCCTTAAAAGTTACAAAGAGTCGCATCGATTCATCCGAAGGGGGGCTTATCGCACGGATGTCTATCGTTGGTTCAAAGGTTTTCGCATCATGAATGTAGGCGATCTCAACGCTGAGAAAGCCTCTGTCATATCACCACAGAACGACGACGAACTCTCGGATATCTTAGGGGGGTGTCCTCGGGCCACGGAAACATTTGTGCGCCGCGAGACCGGTTGGATGGTTGCAATATGCCGACGCATTTTGCGGGACGACGCTCTAGCCAAAGACTGCGTTCAAAACGCTTTCGTCAATGTATTTAAAAACCTTCGTGCCTTTAAAGGCGACTCCAAACTCAAAACTTGGATGTATCGGATCGTCGTCAATCAAGCCTTGATGGATTTGCGCAAACGACGGCGGTTACAAGAGGAACCGATCGACGGTCTGCTGCCGGAATTCTACGAAAATAATTGCCGGGTCGAGCGAGAGGACAGTTCGGCGAAGACGCCGGAACAGCTCCTCGACCGCAAGCAAACTGACGGGTTGATCATTGCAGCAATCGACCGCCTACCCGAAAATTATCGTATCGTTTTGTTGCTGAGAGACATCGAAGAAATGAGCACAATCGAGACCGCCGAGGTCTTGGAAATGACGGAGAGCAACGTCAAAGTAAGCCTGCATCGCGCGCGGGCAGCGCTGAAGAAATTGTTGGAGCCGGTGATATGACACAGGAAAACCACCGTTCTATCGCGTCCAAAATAAAGGGCGCCATGTTCAAATTACCGTACATGATCAATTGCGTGGAATTCGAGGATTTCATTCTGGCCTATCTCGAGGATGACCTAACAAGGCGTCAGAGGTCGATCTTCGAGATGCACATGACGCTCTGTGCCGAGTGCCGAGAATACCTGCAGCAATACCAAGCATCTCTGGCGTTGGCCAAGTCCGCCGAAGCTACAACCGTCCCGACAGAGGTACCCGAAGATTTAATCCGGGCCGTCTTGGCAGCCCGCGAAGCCGATTGACATCGTCTCAGTCGTACCCGACTTCGGCGCTCTTGAATGCCGCCTCGAGGTCGCTCCGCATGGCATCCACATCCGCACAAACGGCATACCGAAGATAATCGCCGAAATGCACGCCGACCACGCCAGTCTTCTCGATCATCGTGAAATTAAACTCTTCGCCGCTCGCGATCTTCTGTCCGAAGGCTCGGGTCGGCGCTTCCCATAAGGTATAGAACCCGGCCCTCGGCTCGATGGCGAGACGCATGCCGCACCCTAACATCAGCTCACTGAGGATACCGAGGCGCTGGCGGTACATTTCCCGGTACTCGGCGATTCCCCCTTGGTCTTCTTCCAAGGACACCAAAACGCCGGCGGCCATCGGGGCGACGAAGCCAGCGTCCGTCTTGCCCTTCACTTCCTTCATATCACCGATGAAATCGGTGGAACCCACCATCGCGCCCACATGCCAGCCGGTGCCGTTCCCGATCAG
>JABJCS010000266.1 GCA_018665505.1 Alphaproteobacteria bacterium | reverse complement strand
GCCTGTTTCGTGGGCAAGTAGCGCCCCTTGCCGCCGGACGTCACTGTCCACGGCCAGGCAGTATTTTCCCGACGAATCTTATTCCACCGCCCGGATTCAGCGATGGAGATGGCATGGAGGAGTTTGCGGGGGATACGGCGCGCCGATTCTTGCCCGGCCGTGGCGTGTTCGCACAATCCCGCGGTATCCCGCGGTTTTGACGATGCCGGCGACACTGAGAGCGCCGCGAACACGACCGCCGCGACCATCCAGGTCCGCAATTTGATAGATGCTATGAAACCCAATTAGTCCTCCTTGGGAAGACAGTTATGCAGGGGATATGCCATTCCTCGGTGTTATAAACGGGGCGGGTTCTCATCGCCGCCGTTGATCGGCTTTTGCATGATCACGGTATCGACCCAACGATCAAATTTAAAGCCAGTACCTTTCAGCGTGCCGACCATGCGAAACCCAAGGCTTTCATGAAGTTTGATGGAGGCGACGTGATCGCTATCCCCGATGACGGCGATCATTTGGCGCACCGGCGTGCGCTCCACCCGTTCGATCAAGGATTCGAGCAATAAGTATCCCAATCTCCGGCGGGGAAAGCGGTGATCGATATAGACCGTGTTTTCAACGGTAAAACGATAGGCCGGGCGTGGGCGATAAGAGCTGCAATAAGCGTATCCGACGATGTCGCCGTCCAGTTCCGCGACGATATAGGGCATGTCGAGCGCCCGCACGGCATCGAAGCGGCGGCCGATTTCCGCCGTATCCGGTGGCGATTCCTCAAAAGACGCCAGTCCGTTGAGAACATGGTAGCCGTAAATTTCGGCGATCCGCCGATGGTCGCGTACTTCCGCGTCTCGAATGGTCGCCTTGGTGGTGATTTCGGGCATATCTCGCTTCCAATCCGCATCGAGTATTTCTTGTTTACGGTTTGTAAAGAGTTCTGCGCAAGACTGATAGAGGGCGGCGGTGACGAAAGTATTCCTCCAATCTATCTGCGTTGCCTCGTACGACGATATTGAGCCATAAAATGTCAAAAATTTTAATCGCTGAAGACGATGAAGCCATGCGGGAATTTCTCACTCAAGTGCTGATTCGCCAGGGCCATTCCGTCAAAGCGGTGTCTAACGGCGCCGAAGCGCTGAAAACGATGAATGGATACGATCTTCTGCTTTCGGATATTCGTATGCCGGGAATTGATGGTGTTTCACTCGCGCGTTGTGTCGCGCGCGACCATCCGAACCTCGCTATCCTTTTTGTGACTGGATACGCGAGCGAGGTCAAACGGGAGACGGATTTCGAGAGTGTGCGTCTCGAAGTATTGCCCAAACCGTTCAAATTGGCTGAGTTGATCGACGTCGTCGACCGTATGCTCGCCGCCTGAAAAACCTCAACCCGCGAAATATGGCGCTTCACCCTTCAACTGAGTGCGGTGCATGATGCGATGCTCGCTGTCGTCGAAGGCTTCGCGGCGGTGCATAACGCAACGATTATCCCAAAACACGAGATCACCTCTTTCCCAACGATGGGTGTAGACGAAACGGTCCTGCATGGTGTGGGCCCATATTTCGTCGAGCAAGGCTTCGCTCTCCGCCACCGGTAACCCCAGGATATATGCATTTGGCCGACGACCGAGAAAGAGCGCGGTGCGCCCCGTCGCAGGATGGGTGCGCAATAGGCGGTGATGCGCCCCCGGCGCCTTGGAGACGTCCGTGACTTCCGGCATGCCGGTACGCAAGGTGCCGGCGCTGGTGTATGAAGAATCGTGGATGGCGGCGCGGTCTTTGATTCGCTCCATTAGTGCGGGCGGCAGGGCTTCAAATGCCGCGTACATGTTGAGATAGCTCGTCTCGCCACCCGCGCCCTTCGTCACATCGAGGGCGTATAGGCCGCTCGCGATCGCGGGTTCCGGATTATATGACATGTCGGTATGCCAAATCAGCTCGCCGGTCCCAAGGAAGCCGATGGGAGTGCCGTTTTCCTTCACGTTGGAGACGACGGTGATTTCCGGTGGAATATCCCGGTTGAGCAGCGAGTCGCCGACCGGTGCGCGGTCGCATTCGCCGAAATGACTGCTGAACCGGAGCAAATCAGCATCGCTCAGCTCTTGGCCGCGAAAGATCATGACCGGGTGTTCGCCCCAAATTCGCTGGAGCTCCGCTGCAGTGGCTTCATTCAACGGCTCTCGAAGGTCGATACCGGAAATGAAGGCGCCGAGTGCTCGCGAACTGGGTTCGATCTTGAGGGTCATTCTTTTGCTCCCTGCTTTCGTACTCTATGGAAAATTATATACGCCGCGGCACCGATGGAGAAACGTCGTTTCAGCTTGTCCCGGATGTTTCGCGGCGCACCCTCATTGCGGCCGTCACTGCGTTCTTGTGATGGAGAGTGGCGCGCGGGGAGGTAAGCAGCATGGCCGGTTCGTCATCGACGCCGCGATTTTCCGGCAATTTGATCGGTATTGCGCTGATCATTGCCGCGACCCTGGTCATGATCCTGCAGCATTCGTTGGTAAAGGCGTTGGCGGCGGAGATGTCGATCCTGGAGATCGTCTTTTTCCGAACTGCGATCGCTGTATTGTTTTTTCTGCCGTGGATGTTGCGCTCGGGCCTGGCGATTTTCCGGACGGAACGGATCGGCCTGCATGTCTTGCGGGCGACGTTTCAGACTTTCTCCGCGTTCGGGTTCTTTCTCGGGCTCGCCATCGTGCCCTTGGCGACCGTTACGGCCTTGCATTTCACGACGCCGATTTTCGCGGTGCTGATTGGGATATTTCTCCTTGGGGAACGGGTGAGTGTGCGACGCTGGTCGGCGATCCTGGCAGGATTTGTCGGCACCCTGCTGATTTTGCGGCCAGGTGTTGCGACCGTCGCCTACGGCGAATTGCTAGTCCTCGGCTCCGCCGTCGCCTGGGCCTGCGCGATCATCGTTATCAAGGTTCTATCGCGCACCGACACCAGCGTGACGATCACGGCCTATATGTATGTGTTGATGACGCCGGCAACGTTGATCGCGGCGTCCTTCGACTGGACCTGGCCGACACTGGAGCAATACGGCTGGCTGGTGGCGATAGGTCTGACAGGGGCGCTCGGCCACGTGTTGACGGCGGAAGCGTTGAGTCGCGGCGATACTCATGTCGTGACACCATTCGATTTCTTCCGCCTGATTTAGGCGACATTGATCGGCATTCTGTTGTTCGGCGAATCGGTCGACAGTCTGGTGTGGGTCGGCGGCGCCATCGTGATCGCCAGCGTCAGCTACATTGCGTGGCGCGAACGCCAGATCGCAAATTCGCAAACATCCACATCAGAGACTTGAACGGCCCGCCGATTGGTGCTATTTCCCCGCCACTCCTAGGATGGGTCCGTAGCTCAGCTGGTTAGAGCGCCGTCTTGACATGGCGGAGGTCACAAGTTCGAGTCTTGTCGGACCCACCAATCTTTTCAGATACTTAGCTAATTTCCGAAGGCTCATGATTTCTCATTTGGACCAATTCTGGACCAGTGAGGAAAAATCATGGCCAGTTTCACAAAGAGAAATGGCAGGTGGAGGGCAAGGGTCAGAAGAGCAGACCTACCATCACTTACTAAGAGTTTCCCGACTAAG
>JABJCS010000027.1 GCA_018665505.1 Alphaproteobacteria bacterium | reverse complement strand
CTCGGCCGCGATGTGATTGTTGGACCGAATGTCGTCTTCGGGCCCGGCGTTGAGGTGTCTGACAATGTCGAGATAAAAGCCTTCAGCCATATCGAAGGTGCGCGCATTGGGGAAGGTGCGATCATCGGGCCCTTCGCCCGGTTACGGCCCGGCACGGAACTCGGTGAAAACGTTCATATTGGCAATTTTGTCGAACTGAAAAATACCGTCATGGCACCCGGCGCGAAAGCCAATCACCTGGCCTATGTCGGTGATACGGATGTTGGCGCGAAGGCCAATATCGGCGCGGGAACGATCACCTGTAATTACGATGGCTTCGAGAAGCATAAGACCGTAATCGGAGAGGGTGCATTTATTGGTTCGAATTCGGCGCTCGTCGCACCCGTTAAAATCGGTGACGGGGCGATTGTCGGTGCGGGCAGTACGATATCGCGCGATGTACCGGAGGGCGCACTTGCCATCGAGCGTTCTAAGCAGATTGATCTCGTGGGGCGGGCCGAGGCGTTTCGCGCCGAACGCGCCGCGGCCAAAGCGAAAAAAGCCCGGAAGGAATAACCCGGAATATGTGCGGTATTATCGGCATCATAGGTAAACAGGCAGTCGCCCCTCTTCTGGTTGAAGGCCTACGACGGCTCGAATATCGCGGGTATGACTCCGCTGGAATTGCGACCCTGGTCAACGGATCCATCGATCGCAGACGGGCCCAGGGGAAACTTGTCAATTTGGAAGATCGTCTTGCGACGGAACCCGTCACGGGCTCGATCGGGATTGGGCACACGCGTTGGGCCACGCACGGCGTGCCAAGTGTAGACAACGCACATCCCCATGCGACGGAGAAGCTGGCGGTAGTGCATAACGGGATCATTGAGAACTTCCTCGAACTCCGCGAGGAACTCTCCGTATCCGGGCAGAAGTTCGAGACGGATACGGATACCGAAGTCGTCGTCCATTTGATCGACCGTTATCTGAGTGACGGGCTCTCCCCGCGGGATGCGGTGGCGGCGGTACTCCCCAAGCTCGAAGGGGCTTTTGCGCTGGTGATGATCTTTGCGGGTGAGCACGACCTGATGATCGGCGCGCGCCGCGGTAGCCCCCTTGCCATCGGTTACGGCGAGGGTGAGATGTATTTCGGCTCGGATGCCTTGGCGCTGGCGCCGTTGACCCAGCGGATTTGTTACATGGAGGAGGGTGACTGGTCCGTTGTGACCTCCGAAGGCGCGGAGATTCACGACGCGGAGGGTGCCGCGGTTGAGCGCCCGGTCGTACAGACAGCGCTTTCCGGCGCGATGATCGGCAAGGGTAACTATCGGCACTTCATGCTGAAAGAGATTTACGAGCAACCGTCGGTGATCGGCGATACGCTTCACTCTATGCTGAACCCGTTGACGCAAACGATCACCTTGCCGCCGTCGGAAATCGACTTGACGGCAGTGTCAAAAGTTTCGATCAGCGCTTGTGGTACGGCTTATTACGCCGGGTTGATCACGCAGTATTGGATTGAGCAATTGGCGCGTGTGCCCGTGATGATCGATGTCGCGTCCGAATTCCGCTATCGTAATCCACCGATGACGAAAGGCGGTCTGTCGCTTTTCGTCAGCCAGTCGGGCGAGACGATGGATACCCTGGCGGCGTTGCGATACGCAGCGGCTGAGGGGCAGCAGATTGTCTCTGTCGTGAATTCCCCGGAATCGAGCATCGCGCGAGAATCGGACGCTGTGTTGCCCACCTTGGCGGGCCCGGAGATCGGTGTTGCCTCTACTAAGGCCTTTACGACGCAACTCACGGTACTTGCTTGTTTCGCCATTGCATTGGCGAAGGCGCGGGGTGGGATCGACCGGGCGCGGGAGGCTGAACTCGCCGTGGCACTCGCTGAGATCCCCGGCCGGGCGGCGGAAGTCCTGAACCACGATCAGCGCATCGCCGAGCTGGCGCGCGATCTGTCGGAAGCGCGCGACGTCCTCTATCTTGGGCGCGGGACAAGCTATCCGATCGCGCTCGAAGGGGCGTTGAAGCTAAAGGAAATATCCTACATTCACGCGGAAGCCTATGCGGCGGGCGAGATGAAACACGGACCCATCGCATTGATTGACGAAGACGTCCCCGTCATCGTTATCGCGCCCGGCGGCGATCCCTTGTTCGACAAGACGGCCGCCAATGTACAGGAAGTTATCGCGCGCGGTGGTAAAGTGATCTTTCTTTCGGACGGGCCGGGAATCGCCAAGATGAAGGCACAGGCGAAGCCATGGGCGACCATCGCTCTGCCGACCGTCGATCCGTTTGTCGCGCCGATCCTTTATGCGATACCGGTGCAGCTTCTGGCCTACCACGCGGCGGTTGCGAAAGGCACCGATGTCGATCAACCGCGGAATTTAGCGAAAAGCGTTACCGTAGAATAGTGTGGTTAGGGGGTAATAGAAATACTCCCAACCATACAGAAACCTACCTCACATTTGATTTAACGGTTCGTGCCTCGCACCTTTGGGT
>JABJCS010000265.1 GCA_018665505.1 Alphaproteobacteria bacterium | reverse complement strand
TATTTCGACCGTATGGACGCCATGACATACACGCTTAATCATGATGATGGTCAATCTACCCACGATCTCGGGAATGCAGATATTGTATTGGTTGGAGTCTCGCGAACATCGAAAACACCAACCTGTATTTATCTTGCTAATAGAGGGTTAAAGGCGGCAAACGTTCCGATCGTGCCAGATATGCAATTACCTCCTGTGTTCGATACCCTGTCAGGCGACGGTGCGCCGTTAATCGTCGGTTTGACCACAGATCCGAAGCGTTTGGTTCAACTTCGTCGAAACAGATTGCGTCTGTTGGATCACGATGCAGATACCGATTATGTGGATCCTGAAATTGTCCGCGCGGAGGTCGCGACCGCGCGTCGTCTCTTCAGCGATCGAAATTGGCCGGTTATCGATGTGACGCGCCGTTCTATTGAAGAGACGGCGGCAACAATTCTACAATTCCTTGAGCGCGAACGAGATGCGAATGACCAGTGATCATCCAATGGAAATTATCCTGGCGTCTGCAAGCCAATCCCGCGCTGCGCTTTTGGCTGGAGCCGGCATAGATGTTGTGATCGAACCTGCGGATATCGACGAGTCGTCAGTGAAAGATGAAGGTCTGCGAACGCAGGCGTCGGTTGATGCAGTGGCCGCGTTACTAGCGCGTCAAAAAGCGCAAAAAATTTCGGAGATCCATCCAAATGCACTTGTGATTGGTGCCGATCAAATGCTGGATTGCGGCGGGAGATGGCTCGACAAACCTGATTCTCTCACCACCGCAGGTAACACATTACGCCTCTTGCGCGGAAAATCGCACGATTTAGTCACAAGCGTTAGTGTTGCGCATAAGGGTACGGAAATTTGGGCCCTAACCGACCGGGCACAACTCTTGATGCGCGCCTTCTCCGATGATTTTCTCGATACATATCTAAGCAATGTCGGAGACGATGTGATGCTCTCTGTTGGTGCTTATCAATTAGAAGGCCTTGGCGCTCAGCTGTTTGAGCGGATTGATGGTGACTATTTCACCATCCTCGGTCTTCCTTTGCTTCCGCTGTTGGGATTTTTGCGGGATCGAAATGTGATCGGCTAATGACTCTTAGTGGAAAAGCAAAAATAGCGGGTGTCATGGGCTGGCCGATATCCCACTCAAGATCGCCGATGTTGCATGGTTACTGGCTAGAAGAATACGGAATTGACGGAGCTTACCTTCCGTTTCCGGTCGCACCGGAAAATATTGAAGCGGCGCTTCGCGCATTACCGAAATTAGGTATTGCCGGAACCAATTTAACAGTTCCGCACAAAGAAGCTGCTCTCCAGATTTGCGATCGCGTCGATGATGTTGCTCGACGGATTGGGGCTGTAAATACCGTGGTCGTGGAAAGCGATGGGACGTTGTTGGGCAGTAATACAGATGCTTTTGGGTTTCTCGGAAATTTAAAATCTGAAAGCGATTGGCAGTCAGCTGATGGTTCTGCTGTCATACTTGGTGCTGGCGGAGCCGCCCGCGCTGTCGTCGCCGCACTACTCGATGACGGCGTTCAGGATATTCGCATTGTTAATCGTACCCGCGAGAGAGCAGAACACCTCGCCTCCGAATTCGCGGGGGGTTGCACGGTAATACCGTGGGACCGCAAAGATGATGCTCTGGAAGACGCCGCGCTTCTGGTCAATACGACAACACTCGGAATGACCGGACAGGCCGAACTCGAAATCTCATTAAAGAAATTGCCGGCGTCGGCGATAGTGAACGATATTGTTTATGTCCCGCTTCAAACACCACTTTTGCAAAATGCAGCAACACGCGGCAACACCATTGTCGACGGGCTCGGTATGTTATTGCATCAAGCTCGTCCTGGATTTGCTGCCTGGTTCGGCAAACAGCCGCGAGTGTCCACAGGGTTGCGCGATTTCATCTTGGCCGATTTAAAGTCATGATTGTACTAGGGCTAACGGGCTCCATCGGTATGGGGAAAAGTACAGCAGCAGAAATGTTGCGCCGGCTCGGGGTGCCGGTTAGCGATGCAGATGCCATCGTTCATGATTTGATTGGGCCTGGCGGTGCTGCGGTGGCGGCCGTCGAGTCCGCTTTTCCCGGGTCAGTGGAGAACGGCGCTGTAAATCGGGCGATGCTTGGCACCAAAGTTTTTGGAAACGCGGAAGCTTTGAAAACCTTGGAACAAATTCTCCATCCGTTGGTGGAACAGGCTCGAGATCGGTTCTTGAAACAATCTCAGCGCGGGCGGCGATCCGTCGTTGCGCTGGACATTCCGCTCCTCTTCGAGGTCCAAGCGGATAAGCAATGCCACGCAACCATTGTTGTCTCGGCGCCGCCCTTCATTCAGGCAATGCGTGTTCTCTCGCGGCCCGGCATGACGATTGAGAAACTTGCGGGTATTCGGCGGCTTCAAATGAGTGATATTGAAAAACGACGCCGCGCGACCTTCGTTATTCCAACGGGCAATGGCCGCCGGTCGACCTTGCAAGCCTTGGCACAGATTGTCAGACTTTCCCGGCGCGGTCAGCTTCTGCGCAGTGGGAGCTAGCAGCCATGCGCGAAATCGTCCTCGATACGGAAACAACCGGACTCAACCCACGAACCGGAGACCGATTGGTGGAAATTGGGTGTGTCGAGTTGGATAACCACGTCCCGACCGGAAACACCTATCATCAATACGTCAATCCCGAGCGGGACATGCCGGATGAAGCATTTGCTGTCCATGGATTGTCGGAAGCGTTTCTTGCAAAACATCCGATCTTTTCGGAGGTTGCGGACAGTTTCCTAGAATTCATCGGGGATTCCGATCTCGTCATCCATAATGCCAGCTTCGATATGGGCTTCATCAATGGTGAATTGGATCGGATAGGGCGCCCGGCGGTTGATTTCGGTCGTGCCATCGATACGGTTCAGATCGCCCGCAGTAAATATCCGGGCGCGCAAGCAAGCCTAGAAGCGCTGTGTCGCCGCTTTGAAATTGATCTTTCCGCTCGCACCAAACACGGCGCGTTGCTGGATGCGGAATTGTTGGCGGATGTCTATCTTGAGCTTGTCGGCGGCCGCCAACCCGGATTTGAGCTTGCGGCTGAACGTAAAGCTGCTGCGGCGAATACGATCGAAACCAGAAATGTGCCGGCCCGCCCGCCTCGACCGCACGCCGCAACCGAGAGCGAACGTGCCGCGCATGATGAATTCATGCAGCAAATCACCGATCCGATTTGGCGTGATTAATCGAAAAGCTTAAGTTGTCTCGGATGCTTTCTCAGCGGTCTGTCGATACATTTCGACGAAATCAACCGGAGCAATAAGTAATGGCGGAAAACCGCCCTCGCTGATCATGCCGGAAAGGATCGATCGGGCGAAGGGGAATATCATCCGCGGCACTTCGATTACAATAAAGGCATGGAGGTGTTCCTCGGGAATTTCACCAATTTCCGCGATGGCGGCATAGGCGATTTCCGCGATGAATAGTGTCGTGCTGCCCGCGGTTGCATTCACCCGCACATGCAACGCGACTTCGTACGTGTTGGGCCCTAGCGTCTGCGCCTCGACACGGACGTCGATATCGATGTTTGGTGGTTCGGTCTGCGCATTGATAAAAAGGCCGGGTGCTCCCGGATTCTCGAACGAGAGGTCCTTCGTATATTGATGCGTAATATTGAGCGGAATGCCGCCCTCGCCGTCTTGGCCGGCCTCATCGCCGCTTGGTTGCTGATCTTCCGACATATCCATTCCATTGCGTCATGTTGCGGGTGCCTGCTAACACGGAATATCCATCGGTACAACCTTACCGCCTCCCGGATGCGGGTCGCGTGGGTCGAACTCCACAAGCTGCGCGTTTCCGACCGTATGACCGGTTAAGCCACGAATAAAACCCCAATGGCTGACGACGAGGGTCTGTTGCCAATTACCGGCGCTGGAATGCTTCTTTCTGAAATTCAGACACCTTTCATCCAAGGCGGCTTCGCTTTCAACCGGTGTTGGCCACCACATCTCCTCGAGGTGCTCTAAGTCCAGTCCTGGCCAGGCGAGGCGCAAGTCCGGGCCGGGCGTGCCCAAATCACAAACGAAAGCGGATCGCTCCCCGATCCGGGGGTCGACTTCGATTGTCACTCTGATCGCTTCCGCAACAATAGAAGCGGTCTGGATCGCGCGCGTGTATGGGCTTGTTAGAATACGCTCGATGGTCCGGTCTTTTAGATATCCAACAGCTTCGCTTGCTTGTCGGTGGCCGAGATCGGTCAGCTTCGGATCCCGAATGCCTGGATCGACACGTGTCTTCTTATAGACGACGTTAAATTCAGATTCGCCGTGGCGTAATAATATCATTCTTTCTTTCCGT
>JABJCS010000264.1 GCA_018665505.1 Alphaproteobacteria bacterium | reverse complement strand
GCTCGTAAATACGACGCCATTGGAACATTGGTGACGGTGGCAGAGTTGATCGTTGATCCACGCACCGGGGTTCCCTCCATCGAAGTGTCGATGAGCCGATTCGGACGGGCGGATGCCGGGCGCACCTTCGTACGAAGCTTTTCGGCCTCGCCGGACGGTGACATAGAAACCTTGTTGAAGGCAGTCGTCGAGGCGCTGATCATTCGAGCCGAGGAAGACTGGAAACGAGACAATTTGCAACGTGTCACCGGACAGCAACGTATGAGTATTCTCGTGCCGTTGAAATCACTGTCGAACTGGCTGACAATTCGCAATCGTATGACCCAGGTCTCTCCGATCATCGACATGAAATTGGTCCGTATGTCGGTAGAGGAAGCCGTGGTCGACCTGAAATATTCCGGCGGACCTGACCAATTGCGGCTGTCGATGGCACAAAGCAATCTCGATCTCCGATTTAAGCGCGAGCAAGGCGGCTACGTATTGCGGCTTGGCCGGCCGTGATCGTGCTGGCGGGGTAGGGGGTCGCATGTATCGCGCTTTGCCGAATATCGTGACCGTATTGCGGATTCTGGCCGTCCCTGTGGTCGTTGTCTTAATGATGGACAATGCGTTGGCGGCAGCGTTCTGGGTCATTCTAGTGGCCGGGCTAAGTGACGGGCTGGATGGGTTTCTCGCGAAACGGCTGGATGCGGTGACGCGTCTTGGCACTTATCTCGACCCGATTGCCGACAAAGCGTTGCTGATCGCCGTGTTCGTTTGTTTGACCCTTATGGGGTTCATTCCGGGCTGGATCGTTTGTTTGGTGATCATGCGGGATTTGCTGATCATTGGCGGCGTCCTGTTGTCGAACGTTATCGAGTTGGATTTGAATGTGGAGCCGATCACGGTCAGCAAGCTGAATACGGTTCTACAAATAGCATTGGTTATGTCCGCGTTGACGCAGCCCGCATTGGAACTTGAGCTTCCATATCTGACGGACGTCCTCCTATATCTCGCGGGACTGACGACCATCGTCTCGGGGACCTTGTATTTAAGCCGCTGGACCGGCGGGTTTGGTGCTCAGCCAGTAAAGAATTTGGTGGAAGCGAGAGGGAAATGACAACACGGCAGAGGGCGCTTTCATGGATCGGGGCATTCGTACTGTTTATCGGTTTCGTGCTGTTGTTCGAATCGATTCTTCTCCCTTTCCTTGTTGGTTTAGCGGTCGCTTATTTCCTTGATCCAGTATGTGATCGACTGGAGGCGATGAATTGTTCGCGCACGGTAGCGACATCGCTGGTGACGGCCGGATTTTTTCTGATCTGCGTCTTGGCCTTCTCCATATTTGTACCGGTTTTGTACAAGCAGGTTGTTCAGTTCTCCGCGCAACTGCCGGATTTAATTGCCCGGATCGAATTAAAAGCGCGTCCGTTAATTGAGAATTTCGCCGATATAAAGGCGCAGAATGAGGAAGGCCTACAAGATTTCCTTCGTGCGTCGCTGGGCAGCGCGGCGAAGATGTTGGGCAATGTGGGATCGCGCCTGGTCAGTGGGCTCGGCGCTGTCGCGAACTTGTTCGCCTTGCTGATCGTGACGCCGGTGGTGGCCTTCTACCTGCTGCGAGATTGGGACCGGTTGGTCGATGCCGTGGACAGTTGGTTGCCGCGTGCCCATGCCGAGACGATCCGCGAACAATGCCGACTCATCGACGAGACCTTGGCCGGATTCGTGCGGGGCCAATTTAGCGTCTGCGTACTCTTGGGTGTTTTCTATGCGATCGGGTTGACCTCATTCGGTCTGCCCTTTGGCGCGATTGTCGGTCTGGCGACCGGTTTGCTGTCGTTTATCCCCTATGTGGGCATGCTGAGCGGTTTTGCGGTTGGTCTCGGCCTCGCGATTGCCAATTTTGACGATCCGATGGATATCGGTCTGGTCATTGGCGTGTTCCTAGTCGGGCAGATCTTGGAAGGTAATTTCCTGACGCCGAAATTGGTGGGCGACCGCGTTAACTTACATGCCGTATGGATATTGTTTGCCTTGATGGGCGGCGGCGCGGTTTTTGGTTTCGTTGGCATTATGTTGGCGGTACCCGTCGCGGCGGTGATCGGCGTCATGGTGCGCTTCATGCTGGGCCAATATTTGGCGGGCCCGCTCTATGGCGGTGTCGAGGAAGAGGGACCCGAGGATCGGGATACAGTGTGAGTGCCCGCCGCCAACTGGTCCTTGAGTTTCCCCATCGCCCGGCGCTTGGTAAGGCGGATTTTCTCGTCAGCGATTGTAATATGAATGCGGTCGGCTGGATCGATCGCTGGCCGGATTGGCCGGGCCCAGCACTTGCCGTCTACGGCCCGACCGGCTGCGGCAAAACCCATCTAGCTCATGTCTGGCGAAATCGATCCCGTGCGGTTCTGATCTCCGGGCCTGAGCTCAGCGACCGTGCGGCGCCCGATATCCTGGGAGGCGCCGATAGCTGCGCGGTCGACGAAGCGGATGCGCTCTCGGACGAGGAAGCGTTGCTGCATCTATACAATCATATAGCGGAGATTGGCGGGAAATTGTTGCTCGCCGGTCGCCATCCGCCCGCGCGCTGGTCGTTGAAACTAGCCGATTTGTCCTCTCGAGTGACGGCGGCGCAGGCGGTGGAGATCCGACCGCCCGACGACGAACTGTTGGGCGCGCTCCTGATCAAACTTTTTCACGACCGCCAGCTGACGGTTAGCAAGGACGTCCTAGTTTACCTATTGGCGCGCATGGAGCGATCTTTTGCCGCCGCGAGCGCTATTGTAGAAGCCTTGGACCAATTAGGTTTGGCGGAACGCCGCGGTGTCACGGTGCCGCTTGCACGCACTGTATTGAACGAACTCGAAACAAACTCTGAGACCAACGGGGAGGATTGAAAGAAATGGACCTTGGATTGTCCGGTAAGAAAGCCATCGTATGCGCGGCGTCAAAAGGGCTTGGAAAAGCCTCCGCATTGTCACTGGCGCGCGAAGGCGTCGATCTTGTGATCAACAGCCGCACGGCCGAAACGCTTGAGGCGACGGCGGCGGAGATCGCGCAAGAGACAGGCGTAACAGTCACACCCGTCGCCTGCGATATCACGACCGAGGATGGGCGTGCGAAGGTGCTTGCTGCCTGTCCCGCGCCCGATATTCTGATCAACAACGCGGGTGGCCCGCCTCCTGGCGACTTCCGCAACTGGGATCGTGAAGATTGGATTAAGGCGGTCGACGCCAACATGCTGACGGGAATTTTCCTGATCAAAGCGGTTGTGGATGGCATGATCGAGCGGAAGTTCGGTCGCATCGTCAATAT
>JABJCS010000026.1 GCA_018665505.1 Alphaproteobacteria bacterium | reverse complement strand
TGCCGTGCTTGTCGATCAACCAGCCTTCGGGCACATGCTCTCCGCGCGCTTCCGCGACTTCGAGCTTGCCCGCGGCACCGGCACAGGTCGCCATGCCAAAATAGAACGGTGCGTCGAGATTCGACGGGAAGGCCATGCAGATCGGGTTGGTACCGAGCTTCGGCTCAATACCGCCGAAGGGGGCGACCCGCTTCGGGCTACGACCGGAATCGGCGGTGATCATACCGATCATCCCTTCTTCGATCGCCATCAACGGATAATCCGCGAGACGGCCGATATGGCCTTGATAGTGGATCGTACCGACGGCGACATTGTTGGTCTTCGCCTTTTCGATCAACTTCTTCATGATCGTCTCGGTAACGGTGAAGCCAAAGCCCCAATTACCGTTGACGACCAAGGTCGTCGGCGATTCCTTTTCGATCTCAATTGGTGCGCCGGGGACGATGTGTCCCTTATCGACCCGATCGCAATACGTCACGACGCGCATCACGCCGTGCGAGTCATGCCCGGCCAGATTGGCGTCGATGCAGTGACGGGCGACGATCTCGGATTCTTCGGCACTGACGCCGGCGCCTTGAAAAATTGTCTCGGCAAGCGCCTTCAGGCGGGCTGCTGGAACTGTTGGCATCTCTAATTCTCCCTGTTAGCCGGTGCACCCAGCGGCCGCGAGATCCTCTTCGGAAGGCGCGAACCAGTAGGAACCTGATACCGGCGTGCTGTAATGAATGAGTTGGTCATGAAGGTCATCGTCCGATGTGCCGAACATGCGTTGCAGCATCACGTCGAAACGCATCGGGTCACAAGAGAAGGCAATGAAGTAGAGCCCTTTTTCACCCGCACCGCCAAAAGGCGCGCTGCGGCGATAGATTTTGAGCGCCGTACCGTCGAGCTTTACGTCCGTGCGAGAGACGTGCGAGTCCGGCGGCATGGCGTCGCCTTCGAGCTCGATACTGTCGGGCTTGGTACGGCCGATCACGCGTTCCTGGTCGCCGACGGGTAGAGCCTCGAATTTCGGTAGATCGTGCACCCATTTCTGTGTGACGACAAAAGCACCGCCCGCACCGGTTTCGCCATCGGGCACCAAGGCGGCATCAAAACGCGCATCCTCTTTCGGGTTGGCGCTACCGTCGACGAACCCGGTCAAATCTCGGGAATCGCGATAAACGAATCCCGGCACGTCGAGTTTTAGATCGGCGATATCGCCCAACACCCGTTGCGCGTTCAACGCCGCATCCAACACGTCGTCATGCGTCGCCGCGTGGAACCAAAGTAATAAGTCATGCTGTGTCGCAGGCGACTTTAGCGACTGTGCACCGTCGATTGCGGTAAAGTCGCCAAGCGCCTCCGGCGCGCTGGAGGAGAGTTTTCGCCAAAGCCCATTGCCGAACGCCACCACCGCATTCGCGCTGCCCTTGCCCGCCAACACCTTGCCGATTGCGGCGGCATCGAACCCGTCCGACACATCGTATTCCAAAAAATGATGAAAGCTGGTGCCTTCGGTGAAAATACCGCCCTGCGGCGTCGCCATGCTCGTTCCCCTCGATTAACGCGATGCAAGTGTCGCCCAGAGCGCATCTCCGCCCTTGGCGGCAACGGCTTCGCCCAGCCGGACCGCCCAGACGCTCTCCGAGCCGAATTCGTCCCGCCACGACCAAACGCGGCGGCTGTAACGTTGCAGAATATGCTCCATGGTAAACCCGATGGCACCGTGGACCTGATGGGCAATGCCGGCACCTTCGCCCGCCGCCTCGCCGGTTCTGATCTTGGCCGCGGCGATTTCGAAGAAAACATCCTCGTCGAAGCCGCCCGCTCGTTGCAGCGCATCTGCCGCCGAACTCGCGGCACAGACCGCGGCCGCGACCTCGCCCGCGAGCCGCGCCAAATCGTGCTGCACCGCCTGGAATTTCGAGATTGGACGTTCAAACGCGACCCGGTCTTGGGAATACGTGACGGAAATCTCCAGCATCACTTCCAGCGCGCCCGCCATCTCGCAGGACCGCGCCAGAGCACCCATCATGAACAGCGTTTCCTCATCGAAACCTGTCGGAGCCGCGCCCACTTCGCTCGCCATCACACCGTCGAAGGTCACATCGTCCTTGGCATCATCGGCCAGACTATTACCGGCGGCGATATTGCAGGATGCGGCATCGACCTGCGCGATCATGACACTATCGCCGCGCCGCGCCACGACCGCGAAATTGTCGGCTTCACTGGCGAAAGGAACGCTCCGCGCCGTGCCCGACAACGTGTTGTTGTCGTCGATCGTCAACCGGTCCCGCTCACGCACGGGGGCTACTGACAATTTACCGCCGGGAAATCCGATTTCTCCTTCGGCCAGCAACCAGCCCGCCAGCATGGTTTCCGCCAGCGGCGTGGGCACGGCGAATTTGCCCGCGACACGCAGGATTTCAAACCCGTCGCCGATTTCGATCCCGGCACCGCCCATTTCCTCGGAAACGAAACCAGCGGTCAAACCGGCCTCTTCCAACGCCGACCACAGTGGCTCTTTCCATGAATCGTCCTGGGCGCTGTTGATCGTTTGCGGATCACACAAATCCTGGAAGATACGGGTCGTCATATCGACGATGATGTTGTCGTTTTCGCTCATCTTCCGTGGTTTCCTTTGCCCGCGAACCTAATGTGACAATCGCTCAAGGCGATCCATATAATTCTGTGCGGCCGGTGGCGCTTTGCCATTGAACCGTCGTTTGTAAAATTAGCCGGGCAAAGCGCCGTGGCAAGCATGCGCCCGATATGAGGCGAAAAAGACAACAAGGAAACTGCTGATTATGTCGACCGCCATCCAGTTCGATCCCCTCCGTCTCCCCCCGGAATGCGAAGAATTGCGCGCCGAAGTGCGGGAGTTCGTGCGCGAGGAAATCGCCGCCGGGACGTTCGATCCGAACACCACGCCGATGGGCAACGGATTGAACCGCGAGTTCGCGCGCAAGGTCGGCGAACGTGGCTGGATCGGCATGACTTGGCCGAAACAATTCGGCGGCCAAGAGCGGAGCTTCCTGGAGCGCTATGTGGTTACAGAAGAATTCCGCGCGGTCGCCGCCCCGACCCGGGTTTTCTTTACCGCCGACCGGCAGAGCGGCCCGACCATCATCAAATACGGCAACGAGGAGATGAAGGCCGACATTTTGCCTCGCATCATCAAGGGCGAATGCATGTTCTGCATCGGCATGAGCGAGCCGAACTCGGGCTCGGACCTGTTCGCCGCCAGTTGCCGAGCCACGAAGACCGACGGCGGATGGCTGATCAACGGCAGTAAGGTGTGGACCAGCGGCGCACATCACGCCGACTACATGATCGGTCTGTTTCGGACATCTCAGCCGACGGAAGAAAACCGTCGCCACGGATTGACGAACTTCGTGGTCGACATGAAAAACACCGATGGCATTACTTGCCGCCCGATCCTGCATCCGACCGGCATCTACGAATTCAACGAAGTCGTCTTCGAGGACGCCTTCGTCTCCGACGATATGATGCTCGGCACCCTCGACGATGCTTGGAAACAGGCGACGAGTGAACTCGCCTATGAGCGAAGCGGGCCGGAACGTTTCCTCGAGACGTTCTACATCCTGCCTGAACTCGTCGACATGCTTGGCGAGAAACCCGACACGCGTGGCGCCGAGGGAATCGGCCGTCTAGTGGCGCAAGTGCACACGTTGCGCCGCATGTCGGTCTCCGTGAACGGCATGCTGCATGCCGGCAAGGAGCCGGT
>JABJCS010000263.1 GCA_018665505.1 Alphaproteobacteria bacterium | reverse complement strand
TGTGAAGCATCGCAGTGCCTGTCGCCGGGAATGCCACACTATCGAGCCGGATTAACAACTCATCAGCAATTTCAGACGGATCAACCCTAGCGGAAAGACGCAGGATGCTTCGCACACCACCACTCTCCGAAGGCGTGTTCGTTGGCACCAACTCCCATCGCCAAATCGTCGCACCCGCATCGCCGGCACGGCTCCTGACAGCGCTGGTCGACACAAATCCCTCATCTTCCGGATAGTCGATACCGTCGACCTCGATACTGCCGGCTGACGTGTAGAATGCCCTCGGTACCGAGGTGTCGAATTGAGCCTCTTCTCCCGCGAAAGGCGTATCTTCAAGCAACCTCAATTCGAACGGCATATTTCTCTCCTCGATCGTATCATTGATCGCCCGCTTATTGATTGCCTGGAACGGCTCGGGTCGATTGATTATTTTCTCTATGGAACTGCAATTACAGCGACTGTGACAGAATTAGCTACGGCAGAACAGAATTGCGGAGAGATCGCGAATGGGAGTTATTTGAGTAACCGCATCGATAATATTGATTATACTGAGGACTTAGTCTCCACGTGAACATCCAGACTATGAATATATCTGTTCATTCCCCTGAAGACGGGAATCCGGTGTTTCATATCCCGGCACCGGAATTAATCTCATTCTCCACGTTAACCGCAATTTTCGCGAAAGCGGGAATCCAGAAATCTGCAGAGTTACGGTGACAGGATACGGAACTAGATTCCCGCCTTCGCGGGAATGACGAATTGGGCGAGATTTACTCATTAAGCAAACGCGATGTTCTGGTTCGCCTTTGGCCGCTCCGCCACTTCGACCTTGTTCTCTTTCTTCCGCTTTGCCGTCTTAAGAGAATCGCCGACGCGGGAAATCGTTCGGGTCATGGGCTCTCCAAATTCATATTGGGAGACACCGATGGAGACGATGATAGAGCCGAGGTTTGTCTCGTTCTTCTTATTCACGATGGTATTCGCCGACAAGGTATCGCAAATGTCGTTTGCGATACCGGCGGCCGCTTCGAGGTCGGAGCGGGGGAGGATTACCGCGAATTCATCGCCGCTGTAGCGAGCCGGCGTCGCGGTGTCATCCAGCTTTCGTTGCAGCGTATTGGCCACCAGTTTGATCGCCTGATTGCCAATATTCTCCCCATGTTTCTTGTTGAAATCCTTCAGAAAATCGAGATAGACGATAAACAGGCTGAACGCCTCACCGTTTTCCAGCGTGGTCGTGGCCTGCTTGCGTAAAGAGGTATCGAAGGTTTTCCGATTGGCGATCCCGGTGAGGGTGTCGAGACCGGCCTCGCGACGCTCCGATTCCATATTCTCGCGCAGCTGCTCGACTTCGTCCGAGGTCGAGGAAAGCCTGATCTCCAACTCCTTGGTCCGGTCCTGAATTTGCCGGGCACCATCGACGACTTCCGCCACCAACTTCTGTATATCATCAGCATTGGAGGACGGACCGAGATCGCTCGCCGCACCGATGATGGAATCTCCGAACTGAGCCGCCTCCGCTCCCGTCAGGCTGAGACCTTCTATTGCGTCCGCCATGGAAGCCCGCATTTTCTCCCACATCGCCTCTTGTAGCGAATTCTCTCCGTCGCTCCCAAAATAGCGCTCGTAGAGTTCTTCGAATTGCTCGCCAGTGATTTCCTCATTCTCGGCGAGTTTATCGACGGCGTCCGAGAGGTCCGTAGGGAGTTCGAAAAATAGTGGTACCAGATCGTGAAATTGTTCGGATTTGCCGGAAGTCCCAGGTCCTTCAATTTGGCAAGCGCAGAGCCGGCTAATTCATCTGCCTGCTCAACATCTTGAGTATATTCCAACGTCGTCTCCTTCAATCTCCACCCGTCTCACCGGTCAATGCCCGAAACAGGATCCCGTCCTATATCCTATTCAGGTACCAATTTACCATGTCCGTGATCGTGTCCCAAGAGCGGTTACCCATAAAGGCTTCCGTCTTCTCACGGCGCTGTGCCTTAAAACTTGCCGTTATCATTCTTCCACTCACTGCGCGGCACGATTTTCTCGGTCGTGTCCCAATGTTCAACCACTTTGCCGTTCGCCACTCGGAATAAGTCATAGAAGGCGGAATGAACATCGCGATGATTTCCTTCACTGATGCAGAGCACGAAACTACCTTCGGCCAGAACGCGGTGGACCCGAAGAAAATCGATCCGTCTGTGACCCTCGTCTTCAGCTTCCAATGCAGAGCGAAGAAGGGTCAATCCGTCGCCCAGCCGTGGATTGTGCTCGGTGTAGGATTCCGCATCGACGAAGTCTGATAAGCGATCGAGGCGCCCGTCGACCAGAACAGTTTCGACGAAGGAACGAGCGAGGGCCCGGTTGTCTTCGGTCAGATCGTGATCGGTCGCGTCGGTCGGCCCGTCCACCATGCTCCGGTCGGAATTGTTCGGCCCCTGTCTTTCCTGAATATTGTCCCAGTGCTCGACCGCCTGTCCCGCCTCGAACCGGAAGACTTCAAAGCCGATGTTTCGCCTCGCGAAGTCATATTCCATATGGGCGAACACAAAATCACCGTCCTCAAAAGCCCGAACCATGTTCACCCGAGGCCCGGTCTCCGACAGTCGTTTGAAGAGGACCGCCAACCCCTCGCTGCCCTCCTCAGTTTGCGGATTGTGCTGAATATATTTTGCTTCATTGACCACGGCTACCGGTTCCGGATCTCCGGTCTCGATACTCTTCAAGAGAGCTCGGATCTGGTCTTTCTTCGCTACCGCCATGTTTTTCGTTACCTAATGGGTTTTTGCATCAGAACCCAGCTTCGATATCGACATATTGTCTATTTTAGATTATAGTGTCCACACGTTCTTTGACACGTAAAGATGAAACCAAGCCGCCCATGCCCGTTGGTTGACCGCGACTCACCCAAATCAGCGGTATCGTAATACTGTGCATGGGGTTGTTCCGCGAAAATATTTTTTGCCACACCCTCTCATAACTAATAGTCATACCCGCGAAGGCGGGAACCCCGAACGATACAGGCAAGGGCTAGTTTTTCGCCTTCGCGGGAATGACGAGAAAGGAGCCTTCCCTAATCTGTCCGCGCGATATCCTCTCCCCAGCGCTTCGTGACGTCAGTATCGATGTCGAAGAGGTCGAGGGTCCGTCCAATCGTCTGGTCGACCATTTCTTCAATGCTTTTCGGACGGGCGTAAAACGCGGGCACTGGGGGGGCGACGATGGCGCCCATTTCGGTCACCGCCTGCATTGAGCGGATGTGGCCCGCGTGAAGTGGTGTTTCCCGCAACATCAAGACGAGGCGACGGCGTTCTTTCAGCACCACGTCGGCGGCGCGTGAAAGCAACGAAGAGGTCACGCCGGAGGATATCTCGCCCATGGAGCGGATCGAGCATGGGGCGACCACCATTCCCATCGTCTTAAAAGAGCCCGAGGAGATCGCGGCACCGATATCCGCTGCCGGGTAGACCACATCTGCCAATGCCTTCACGTCGGCGGCCTTCCAACCGGTCTCGTAGGCCACTGTAATCTCCGCGGATTTCGAGATTACGAGATGGGTCTCAACCGGTGTATCCCGCAATAACTCCAACATGCGAATGCCATAGATAACCCCGGAAGCTCCGGAAATACCGATGATGAGACGTTGGGGAGCGTCGGCCAAGTCTCTACTCCTCGTCCGGATTGAAGTCATCGCCCATCACGTCGCGGATCGAGACTTGCGGATCTTCGAGCTTTTGCTTGAGCTGGGCCGTTCGCTCGCCGTTGATCAGGTAATCGCCATCCGTAGCGCGGCGCGCCATGGCCTCCCACTTGGAATTCCAATCGCCGAGCGAGTAGCCGTGCCATGGCACTTCCGGTGT
>JABJCS010000262.1 GCA_018665505.1 Alphaproteobacteria bacterium | reverse complement strand
TCGACTTGATCAAGCCGAGCATCTTTCCGCTTAACAGCGTGAAAGCGCTGCGCGGGGCTTTCGTCGCCATCGACGAGGGAAAGATTTCTGCTTATTCAGCTGGTTGTTTCAAAGCCTATTGGACCGACGATCAGGACATCTCGCAAGAAGACATCCTGCGCCCGATCGCGGAAGCGGCCGGAATGGACGGCGACGCCTTCATGAAGAAGATCACCGAGGAGCCGATCAAACGGAAATTGTTCGAGACCACGGACGAAATCATCGCCCGTGAAGGCTTCGGCTCACCAACTTTCTTCCTGGATAAGGACGATATGTATTTCGGGAACGACCGGTTGGAGGTGATGCAGGCGGCGATCGACCGGAAATAGGGAATTTATCGGGTTCGGTGCGTCGGTGCCGGACTCGACCACCGGACTCGTAGGTCAGCCTATACGAAAACGTCCAGCGCGTTTCCGACATGCAGTATCGTCTCGACAAACCGTCCCTTTGCATCAAAGGCGACGAGCGACGGGGAGCGGAGTGGTTTTTCCGCCTCCTGACGTTGCCGGTCCGCATTTAGCTGACCTGCTTCTTCAACTGCCGTGTCAATCGCTTGCGAGTTGCCACGCAGCCTAAATCCACCAGTCGCCGCCTCCGCAAGCGGAGCGACCGAAAATGAATTCACCGAGAGCAGGCTACCTGGCGAGATAGCCACAACTCCATCCTCTGTACTCTTCAGACCTCAGGAGCATGGTCGGTTAAGGTAGGGGCTGGAGTCAACCCGTCAGGTGACAATCTTCTCTGTCGAGCATTGCGTCATGTACCAGGACGATAGCCAGGCCGAGTGCCGACCGTCACCGCCTGCGACGGTAATGACGAAATCCTCGGGCGCATAGACGATGGGCACCATGAAGTCCGGATTGTCAGCTTCGTACTCTTCCGGCCATTTGCGGAAGTTCCAATAGGACCGGCTGGCCAATTCCCGCACCGGCATGCGGGCGTGCTCGAACAGGTATTGCTGCACGTCTTCTCGGCTGAAACCGTCTTTTGCGATCTCATGTGCGTGTTCCGGCCCCATGACAAGGCCCACGGCGGTGCGGTGGGATTGGTGCAGATAATTGACCAGGCCCATACGCCGCATCGACCCCGCGATGGTCTCGAGGTTGCCGAGCCCGGTTTCCTGAGCGCCCTCGTTGATGTAGTGAATGCCGCGGATGCCGATGACGCTGATTGTCGAGTCCTCTTGCTCAAAGCCGCGATTGACTCGTAGTGGGTCCCAAGGATTGCGTTCTTCGTTCTCGGCAAACAACAGGGAATAGCGGCCGGGAAAGGCGAGGGTGCCTTTATCCATTTCGCCGGGCACGGCACCGGCTATATTGCGAATAACCAGACGGAGCGCGCGCCCGATGGTCGCGTTGGCGCGGAAGCCCGATCCCATGCAAGCGGTAGCGCTGTTGATCTCGATCCTGTCCGCGATGGCACCGCTGACCATGAAACAGGGCGCCGCCTCGCCGGTGGTGGTGGAGACACTGCCGACATTGTATTTCGGCTGCAGCATCGCTTTGACCCCGGCGACGACGACCGGAAAATAATCCGGTCGACACCCGGCCATCACCGCGTTTGCCGCCACTTTCTCGACAGTCACCGTGCCATCCACAGGCGGCATGACACCGAGCACATGGTTGCCCGGCAGCGGGCCACCGGCGATCATCGCCGCGACCGCATCTTCCGTGGGCGGCATCACGGGCAGGCCATCGCTCCAGCCCTGCTCGTGGAAATACTCATTCACCGCGACGTAGTCGTTATCGATATCGATTCGTGTGGCGGGTCCGACAGTTCGCGCTTCGCTCATGCGGCCGCCGGGGTTTGCGTCAGGGCGCGGACGATTTCCTCGACCGCTTCCTCGGCCATGATATTGACTTCCGCCTCGGATTTGCTCGCCAAGGGATGGTCGACGAATATCTGCGGGTGCGATGGCATGCCGAGTATTTTCGAGCGCATCTCGGCGGATTTCATAAAGGCGCGCGTTAGAACCGTCACGGCCGGCTTACCTTGTTTCTCGGCTTCTGTACCGTCATGGAGACCCCACGTCGTACAGGAACCTCAATCGGCGACCGCGTGGATCACCGCATCGCATTTGGCCACCAGACCGGCCATGACGTCTTCCGGCGTCGCGACGCTGGCACCATCCTTCGTGTAGTATTCAAAGCCGGCGACGCCGTAGCGCTCTTTCATGAGCTCTTGCAGACGTGCCAGAAAGACATCGGAATGGCGCTTGCGATTATCGATCAATCCAATTGTCTTACCGCCTAGTGACGCCAGGCGTGGTGCCAGTTGAAACATGGTAGGTTGATCCTCCGAAGCCGGATGGACCAACCGCAACTTTCCTGCAGTTTGAGACATTCGGTCTACCTCCCCATATGAACCGCCCCAATTGATCTTCGGCGACCCGATTTCAGAGCCTATTCTATCACATTCCGACCGAGGCGTCCGTATCCTTGTTATCAGGCGTATGATGTTTAACTTTGCTGGGATTGAAGCGCTCAGGGGTGAGGCCGAATAGAGGTGGGAAGACGATTGTCCGAAGCGCATCAACTTCCGCGCGTTAAAGGATCGCATTGGCTATTTGAAGGACCAACTGGTGTGGCCTTCGCGCGGCCGTGGTTCGACCGGTGGACATTTCGCATGTTGGCCAAGAGGTTGTTTCCGCTTTCCCGTTTGTGGGCGGCGGCAATGGTGTCGGACGGCGATGTGGAACGGTTCCGTGAAGAAGCTCAGGTTAGTCGGCTGGATTCCAGTGAGTGGGATCTTGCACGTTCTTTGATGCGAGATACCTGCGATGCCCTTAGTGCCAAATACGGAGCGACTGAGGAGTGGGAATCGCATTATTTCCAAGGTGAGAACCCGGATGCGAGGCGATTGGTTGCGGTCGAAGTGGCCCGCCGTGCGGCGGCTTCGAATTTTCTAGGACAACGCTTCAAGTTTCGCCCCTTGCTGCGTGGCCGGGAGATTAGTGCCGTGCGTTTCGATCCACCATCTCTGGCGGATATGGAGGCCGTATATGGTGATTGGATGGACGATGCGGATTGTGCTTATCCGATGCCAAGTAAGCTTCCGAATGTTGAGGTTAGCCATCCCGTCCAATCGGTGAAGAGTGTGGTGTCCTGGTTGCGATTTCCCTCACCCGGGCGCGACGTTCAAGATACTGCCTGGGCGAAAATCATCGAACCGGAAGACGCGAAGAACGCACCGACCTTGCTCTATTGCCATGGTTTGGGAGAGGAGACGGAACTCCGCAATCGCTTCCTCGATGAGATACCGCCACTCGTCGCCATGGGTGTTCGAGTAATTCGGCTGGAAGCACCTTGGCACAAT
>JABJCS010000261.1 GCA_018665505.1 Alphaproteobacteria bacterium | reverse complement strand
GGCGTGAAGTTCGAACCGTTTCGATATTCGTAGGCTACGTTAAAAAGGCCAGTGACGGTGGAAAGGTTATTCTCGTATCCGATTGAGGCACCGACATCGCGGGTGTCATAGTCGAACCGGTAGAGATAGCCGACTTCAATTTCGGTCCGTAGTGGCAGTGATTTCCAGCGGTAACCTAAGATGAGCGCATTGCCCGCCACTAGATCTTCATCATGATTGATTTGTAATTCGCCGATAAAGCCCGTCGTTTTTGAATCCTGTACCTCGGCATAAGCGCCGATGAAACGGAGTCCGAGATAGCGTCCATGCTCGCCATTGCCCGCCCATGCGTTTGGAACCGCCCCCAATAGGACGGCCATCACCGCTAAAGGCAAAGGCCAGACTCGCTTCATTATCTCCCTCTCCGCCGGAAATCAGCATTTTCGCTGTCGCATTTCTCGGTGTAACTCGACTTCATGTATGCAAAATGGCGGTCAAGATGTCGAGTAATTTGTTACGACTCAAGGAAATAGCCATATTTTGTAACGTAGGAGGCGGCAGCACAAAACATCTTGTGGTCGGCGGCCAAACGCACGCTAGTCGTTGTCCGTAGGGCCGGCATTCGAAAGCGCGAATGTATCCTCCATTTCGCGTCGGATACGATAGGCTTCAGATGTCTCATTGATTTCCGCATCGGTCCAACCGATCTGTTCACCTTTACCGATCGCCCGTTTTAATTTCACGTGATGAGCGAGGCCGATGGGCAATCCGCCGATCTTCAAAGAGTCTTCTGCCGGCATCAATTTACCCCAAACCGTATACCCCCCCTCACCATCGAGAATCTCTCCCGCCTTTAGGTCTCGTTTGGCGGTCGCGACGACGTCGCCGCGCCATCCGTCCGGCGAGCCGGTGGCTTCGCCGCGGAGCGCTGCATTGGCGACCGAGATCCCGAGCTCCAGACCGATCAAGTGATAGGGTTTGTACATCGCGGCGTATTGGCCATCGGCGGATTGTGTCAGGCCATATTGCGCGAAGCATTCCCGTACGTACTCGTCTGGTGCTTCCAAAGTGGCGAAGACACCCCATCGCAGGTCATTGACGACCTCGCGGGCATCGCGCTCCGAACTGGAAATTACCTCGACTTGTCCTTTGTGATGCAGGACACCGCCCTCGGTTTCAGGTCGCATGACATGGGTGAGGTCTTGCGTGCCGCAAGGCGGAAAGACCAGTCCGTGCGGCGCGGGCGTCAGTCCGGTCGCATTAGCGACGGCGGCCATCTCGATGCCGGATTTTGTGCCATCGAGAAACGAGTTGAACATCTGGCTGTTGAGGCCGGCGGCGTTGGCTTCGTCCGGCGTCAGGTTTTGTCCGTAATGCTGCCACACGGTCTCAGGTGTAGATTCGTGATAATCCGGCAAGTACTTCGTGCCCTTGCCGGCGGAGACGACATCGAACCCGGCCGCCCGTGCCCAATCGACGATCTCCGCGATCAGCGCCGGTTGGTCACCATATGCCAAACTGTAAACGCCGCCGGCCGCTTCGACTTTGCGGGCGAGAAGCGGGCCCGCGAGGACATCGGCCTCGACATTTACCATGACGATGTGACGGCCATGCTCGGCGGCAAGAAGGGCGTGGCGGATCCCCACGGCAGGTACACCGGTTGCGTCAATGACGACGTCCAAGCCGTCCGCCGCCACCAAGGCTTGGGAATCCTCGGTAATGAAGGTTTTCCCCGTTGCGACGGCATCAGCGAAGGAAGTCGCATCGTATTGTTCTTTGGGCCACCCCACCCGCCGCAGCGCCATTCGCGCCCGGTGCGGCGATAGATCGGCGATGGCCATAATGTGAACGCCGGCGGTCCTGCGCGCTTGCGCCAAATACATGGAGCCGAACTTTCCGGCACCGATAATGCCGACACGGATTGGTCGGCCCTGGGTGGCGCGTTCTTGGAGTAAATTATGTAGGGGCATAAAAGCAGCTCACTGGAGATGAAAAATTCGGCCACCAATATCGAGGCCAATTCCATTGTCAGCAAGGGTGGTGCGATTACCCCATTCTCATCCGATAAGCCGATTTAGGATGAGCAGTCCCGAAATCGCTTCAGTCGTTGCAGGGTGTCGAACCGCAGTTGGAGAGCGTCAAGATTCTCTTTTTCGGCGGTGTCTTGTTTGGTAGCGAGGACGGCGGGTAGGAAAAGTACCCCTGCAATATAGCCGGCGACTTGGTTGTTTTTGCTGTTCTTGTTTATAGCGTTGTTAAATTTGTTTGCTTCGGCGCGAATGCGGTCGTTCTCGTCCTTTATCATTGCGCAGCTCAGCGCCAGGTCCTGTTTTTCGAAATCGCTTTCCGAAAGACTGTGCGTAGCATTCACCGAAGATCGGTCTGGTGGCAAACTTGGCGCGGTGCCGGCACACGCAGCCAGCAATAGGCTTGCGGTAGCGCAAATAGCGATCTGGCGTAACATCATTCGGTAAACCGTACTGCACGGCCTTTTCCATCGAGTGAACCCCAACTAAAGGCGCTGACACCGATGCTCCCATAACGTACCAATACGACCGCGTCCGCACCGAGTTTAGCCGCTTCTTTTCGCAACTCCTCATTCACGAGCGCGGGTGTTGGGTCTTTGTGAAAAAGGGTCGTCTTATTGACCGTCACGGAAATGTCGCCGAGCGTTTCGTATTTACGGTTCGTAATATCTTCATCTGTCACGATAATATCTTGTGCGAGTTTCTGCGGTGCTGTGGAATCCGGTGCGGAAACGGCGGCAAGTTTGGCACCCGGGCTGTTGTCCACATTGGAGGTCGACCATGAAGAACTGCATCCGGCTATAAACAAGCCACAAAACGTGACGATCAAAATTCGCTGCATACTGTTCACCCACAATAGCTGATAGGATGTTAAATTCGATTTCTATTAAAATGCAAGCGCAAAAATAGAATTCAAGTTTAGAATGTAGCTGTTATTAATGGTGATTTTTCGAACGTCTAATCTAATTTCTGACGTCCGCACTGTGGGGAAACTCTACGATGGGGTGAAGTGCAAGGCCCCCAAAACCGAAGCAGACGACGACATGGTCGAGTTCGTCCCGGTTGGGATCGGACACAAAACGCGTGTCCAATATGGCCTTCAGGCGCTCTTCGTCACCGTCGACCATGGCAAGGCCGCGGCCGGCCAAGAGGATTACTCCGCTGCCGCCGCGTCCCGCGCCAATTCCCGGAGGCAAT